>NZ_JAPZSO010000206.1:0-43526 GCF_027531715.1 Microcystis sp. LE19-8.1F
CAATGGCATCGACTCCTTTATCTGCCCCTTTTTTGTCATTAATCACGGCCCGGTTATTACTATAGGTTAAAACCGCCCATTTCTCAAATTCTTTGCGGGTACGATCATCGGGTTTAGTGGCTAATGCTTTGGCTGATTCTATATCTTTGGGAATACCATTCAGTTCAATTTTATCTAAAACATTTTTACCAAAGGAGTCCTCTAGTCGCTTTAACATTAAGCTAATACTCTGATAGGTTATATCAATTCCAATCCAGTTTCTCTCTAATCTCTCTGCTACAGCGATAGTCGTTCCACACCCACAATAGGCATCTAAAATTACATCTCCTTTATTACTACTTGCTTTGATTATTCTTTCTAACAATGCCTCTGGTTTTTGTGTGGGATAACCCAATCTTTCAGATGCTTGTGAGTTAATTGGAGGAATATCATTCCATAAATTTGTCAGTGGTACTCCAGGCATTTCTTCTAAATACTGCTTTAATCTAGGAGTACCATTTCTTGTGTAATATAATTTATTTTGTTCTTCGTATTTCTGCATTGTTTCTATAGGGCATCTCCACAGCTTTTTAATTCCCTTCCAATCATAGTTATAACCACCACCTGACAGTCCCCCAGCAGTCAAATCTCTATCTAAAAATCTTCCTTTGCCATCTTGATGCTTATAATATTTTTTCAGATATTCTTCTGAATATGGCTTAAATTGTTGATTAAACATCAAAATTCGCTTGGAATATAAAAAAATAACATCAGTGGTATTAGCAAAAGTCTTGGAATCTGAATGAGCAGATGTTCTTTCCCAAGTAATTTCAGCAATATAATCACCCCCCTGAGAGCAAAAAACAGTATCTAAAACTATTTTTAAATAATGACTAGCAGTAGGATCGCAGTGGAGATAAAAGCTACCGGTAGATTTTAAAACTCGATGGATTTCCACAATCCTCAGAGTCATACTCACCAGATAAGCGAGAAGACTGCCTTTACCTAAAACTTTGGTTAAACCGTCAATTAAATCGATAGTCTGACTGGTAAATTTACCCTGATAGTTGCTTTGAATTTCTTCTAAAGCTTCGTTAGCGTGATTATCCCATGTCCAGGTATCTACAAACGCTTGTGCTTGTGCTTGATCTTCCTTGCCTAAGTTGTTATAAATTTGGTTGTAATTACGTTTAGAATTAAAGGGTGGATCAATATAACAAAGATCGATCGATTCATCTTTGATATATTTCCGCAGCACTTCTAGGTTATCACCGTAGTATAGTTTATTGACCATAGAGATTGGGGGGATTGACTGCATTCTCAATTGTATTATTATTCCCCCTTAAAGAGGACGAATGCAATCGCTCCCGACAATAATATTATTGTACCAATAGTAGAAGCGCATCGTGGTCAGTGAGTTGCTCGAACTGCCTGCGCTCAAAATTTAATTTTCCTAAGTCTATCTAGCCTGAAAATGAGGGGGTCGCAGGCAGGCACGGATTCCCATTCTATAAATAAGTATATGTCAAGTCGTGGGATTTTGTCAAGGGGAATTATAAATCCGTTGAGTAACGCACAGAAAACGGGTTTCTCCGAGAAACCCGTTTTCTACTCATGCACTCATGCAAAAAGAAGCGCACCGTGGTCTGTGAGTTGCTCGAACTGCCTGCGCTCAAAATTTAATTTTCCTAAGTCTATCTAGCCTGAAAATGAGGGGGTCGCAGGCAGGCACGGATTCCCATTATATAAATAAGTATATGTCAAGTGCTGGGATTTTGTCAAGAGGAATTATCGTCACCGTCAAATTAATTTCGCCGCTAAAATCAAAGGTTCTTTCCAATCAACTAAAACTAAGCTAAGACGCATTTTAACTGCCTATCCTTAGATTAGCTGAATTTCCCCCCCCAACCCCCCCGACATCGGGGGGGTTGGGGGGGTGTTGCCTCTTGCCTGTTGCCTCTTGCCTCATCTCAACAAGCAATTTAAATACGCGGGCAGCTTATTGTGTTTGGTGATGGCATCCCTAACCGTAGTATGATTGAACAATGCGAAGACTCACAATAACTCGACCCGACGACTGGCACCTTCATCTCCGCGATGGTGCGGCAATGAAAGCGGTTCTCCCCCATACGGTGCGTCAGTTTGCCCGTGCCATTATCATGCCGAATTTAAAGCCCCCAGTGCGCTCGGTGGCTGATGCTGCCTCCTATCGCGATCGCATTCTGGCAGCAGTTCCAGAGGGTCAAAAGTTCGAGCCACTGATGACCCTCTATCTCACCGATAATACCCGTCCCGAAGAAATCGTGGCAGCGAAAGCCTCCCAGTTTGTCAAAGCGGTGAAATACTACCCGGCCGGTGCAACAACTAATTCCGACTTGGGGGTGACGGACCTTCGTCGGTGCGATGGCGTTTTGGCAGCGATGGAGCAGGTAGATATGCCGCTACTACTGCACGGAGAAGTTACCGATGGTGATATTGATGTGTTCGATCGAGAGAAAGTGTTCATTGAGAAGCACTTAATCCCACTGATAACAAGATTTCCGAAACTGCGTGTCGTCTTTGAACACATTACCACTGCCGATGCGGTCAAGTTTGTTCTATCTGCTAACAACAATGTCGCCGCCACAATTACGCCCCAACATTTATTATTTAGCCGAAACATTCTCTTTACCGGTGGCATTCGTCCTCATTTTTATTGCCTGCCGATTTTGAAACGAGAGGATCATCGTTTGGCACTTTTGCAAGCGGCCACATCGGGCAATGCCAAGTTTTTTCTAGGGACCGATAGCGCGCCCCATTCTCGCTACAGCAAAGAAAGTTCCTGTGGCTGCGCGGGTTGTTATTCGGCTCTGCACGCCCTAGAGTTGTACGCAGAAGCCTTTGAGAGTGTTGATGCGATCGAGCAACTGGAAGGGTTCGCCAGCTGCCACGGGCCGGATTTTTATCAACTCCCCCGGAATACCGAACAAATCACATTAACCAAAACCCCTTGGCGCATTCCCGATGAATTGCCATTTCCCGAATCCGGACTGGTTCCGTTACGAGCGGGTGAAGAGATAACCTGGCAGTTGGGGGAATAAAAACCGCCAGTTTTTATAGTTGCGGTCAAGAATTCACGATTAGTTAGGGCTTGCTCAATAAACTATACGAGGAGGTCTTTGGGTGTAATTAGCTGGTAACGCTCGAAGGGTTGATGAATCCAAGTATTATCGGGGTAATATTCCACATAATAGTCAGGTTTGATTATTGATGCTGCTTTGTACCAGATCACCGCAGTTTTGATATTGGTAATCCCGTATTTTTCCTGTAACAAAATCGAGGTTTTTTGGAGAGTGATGCCCGAATCGACCAAATCATCCACTAATAACAAGGGACTGTCCAATTTGGTCTCGATCATGGCTAAATTCGAGGAAATAGTTAATTCTCCCTGAATTTGCTGATTTTGCCCCCCGTAGGAAGCGGCGTAGAGAATGGCTAGAGGTTGACGAAAAAGACGACAGAGAATGTCACCGACGCGCAATCCTCCCTTGGCTAAACAGACAATCTGATGAAATTGCCAACCAGAACGATCGATTTTTACCGCTAATTTTTCGATCAGACGATGGTATTCATCCCAAGAAACATAGACATCGGCCATATTTTCGATTCTCGATTCCGAATTTTTATTTTTCGGCGGGTCGATCACTACTCCAAGCCCACCAAACTCGATCGCATTGACAATGATAGAATTCCTGCCATTTACGACGGGAATCTTCTCCTAAAACGGGGGCGCGGCGATTGATCCAAACGGCCTGAGCTTCTTTAGCCTTTGCCCCGCAGTAAGGACAACAAAAATTGTAGGCGTGAACGGCCTTCTCTGTCCAGTCAGGGGGAAAGGGACTAAAAGCATCCATAATGTCTCAGATAAGGGGGTTAACAGTCAAAAAGGGGCTAGCGGTGTGTTTACGGTATAGGGCTGAATTTCTGCTTCGATAACTTTTACAGCTTGCAGTGAGCTTGTCGAATCTGCCTTTCTCCCCAAGATGAAGTGTAACCTAATTTGGCATCGTCAATCGACGGCCAACTGGCCAAAACCAGAATAGCCATCGGTTGTAACGGGTGTTAAGTAGCTACTGTTCTGGCGTTGCCTAAAACCAGAGACTTCCTACCTGACCAGGAAGATAACTGTTATAGTTGAGGTCAAACCACCTTGACAGGGCTGGAGTGTGAATTTAATTTTGTCCAACTACTTATGAGTAAATCTCAGGAAAAAAACCGGATTGCCTACCAGGAATGGGGAGATCAAAGTAATTCTCAAGCTTTTGAACGTTCCATTCCTGAATTACCCCCGAATCAGCAGAATTTACGAGTACAAACCTCCCGCTCTGGTCGGGCGGGAAAGACCGTTACCATAGTTACAGGTTTTCAATGTCAAACCGAAACTCTGACTAAATTATTAAAACAGTTAAAAACCGCTTGCGGAACGGGTGGTACAGTTAAAGAAAATACCATTGAGATCCAAGGAGATCATCGCCAAAAAATCCTACAAATTCTCATTGAATCGGGTTACAAAGCCAAAATTAGCGGAGGATAGTTAAAAATCATGATTCCTTCTTGGTTGCTTATCGGTGTCGTCGGATTTTTGGTCGCGTTAGCTGGGGGATTACTCAATTCTCGCGATGTACGTTGGTTTGCACGCTTGCGTCGTCCCGATTGGTTAACCTTTGAAAGATTAATCCCTCTTATCTGGACAATTATCTATATTTGTGGGGCAATTTCTGCTTATTTAGTCTGGGAAGCTCAACCGGCTAATAAGTGGTTTTTGATGGCTTTTTATCTGTTGGTGGAATTGACTATTACTGCCTATACTCCTGTCACCTGTAAACTACGCAGTCTCAAAGCGGGAACGATTATCGGTGGTACGGGTTTTTTCTTGGGTTGTCTTCTGGCGCTATTGGTTTTCCCTGTTTCTTCTTGGGCAGGCATCCTACTTTTACCCTACCTGATCTGGAGTCCGATCGGTACCTATGTGACTTGGGAAATGATCCATCTCAATCCTCGGGATGTCTAGATAAGTACCTAAGCAAAATTAATTACACAAATCTAACCCCCCCTTGCCTCTTGCCTCTTGCCTCTTGCCTTTCTTCACTAGGAAATTTATTTTGCACGACTACTTAGGTAAAGTGGGATGGGTTAAAAATTAAGTTTGTTACTTATAGGGAGCATCTCTTAGCTTAAAACCCCACACCAGACACCCTGCCCCCACCGAAAAACTTTTTCAGCACACCCTATATATTTTATCGTTCACAACCGACAACAGAAGCGGTGTAGGTATTACCGATGTGCTGAATACCATTGACAAAAAGATTGACTAGAAAAGGTTGATCATTTGCCCGGACTGTGGCAGTAATTGTTAAGGGTTTATCGGGTTCGATTCGTACTCCATTAGTATTAAAAAATTCCTCGTTAGTTTGATCGCTATACTTGAGAAACAGCCGGATATCAAAGGAGGCAGCCCGGGGGACAGAAACCGTAACGATAAACCTCTGAAAACTTCTACCCCCTGGAACTGCCCAATCGGTATTCCAATTATTACGAGTTATCGTGACACCGAAAGGCCCCGGAACAGTGGGTTGTGAGACGGTTTTGGTAATTTCACTACCTTCACCCCCTAATAAAGAAAGTGGCCGACAATTTTGCGCCGCTGCGGGTAGATGTGAGCTTAATAATACCGCCGATAGACTCAATAAGCCAGTGATAGAGGTTAATTTCATCATTGATTTTGTCTCCAATTAATAGATAGAACCTATCTAAAAATTATAGATGATCATGACGGTAAAAAAACGGCGATTTAGCTTAATTGAGGTCAATTACCGCAAAAATGCCGATCATCAAGCTGAATTTTCAAAAAAGGGGTTAAAATTGATTCATAATTTCCATATAAATATGTTCTAACTGTATTGTCTGACGGGCGAGAGAATCAATATTAATGCCATCGAATGCCCGAATAATCTCGCTTAATTCTAGATGTTCATCTAACCAAAAAGCTAAATCTTTACCGTAAAATTTGGGAGTAAATCCTAATTGTTTACCTCGATTTATGGCCGCTTCTTGATCCCGGGTATCCATGATAATAATTTCTTTCGCAGGAATGTGCTGACGCAGCTGATTTAAATTACCTTCGGCAATAATACGACCTTGTTTTAAAATCCCGATACGTTGACAGAGACGCTGTGCTTCATCGAGGAGATGGGTAGTTAATAAAATTGTCATTCCCTGGCGCCGTAATTCTCCGATTAAATCCCAAATTTCATAGCGAGATTCGATGTCTAAACCGGTAGTTGGTTCATCGAGAATTAATAATTTTGGCTGATGAACAATAGCCACGGCAATATTCATCCGGCGCTGCATTCCACCGCTTAAAGTTTCCACCGGACTACGGGCGCGATCAAGCAAATTTACTGCCGATAAACTGGCTTTAATCCGATGACGACGCTGGAGGCGATCAAGTCCATAAATCTGAGCAAAAAAGTTGAGATTTTCCTCACAAGTAAGGGATTTGTACAATAAATTTTCTTGCGGGGCAACCCCAATTAATTCTTTAGTAACTCTGGAAATTGGCAAATAATTAAAGGTAATTTCTCCCGATGAGGGTTTTAATAAATTACAAATTAAGTTAATAGTGGTGGTTTTTCCCGCACCATTGGGACCGAGTAAACCGTAAATTTCTCCCGTTTCAATATGAAAGTTTAATTGATCTAATACTAAGCGTCTTCCGTAATTTTTTTTGACATTATTAATAGTCAGCATTTTTAATAAAGTAACAAGGATAGTCAGGAGTCAGGAGACAGGGGACAGGATTAGGGAGTGGAAGATATGGGAAGACAAATTAATGAATACTCTTGCCTTTTCTAACTGATAACTGATAACTGATAACTGATAACTGATAACTGATAACTGATTTACAGTCGCCGTTCAAGGTTCAACATTTGTCGATAGGTAAGCCAACCACCTGCTACCATAGCTAGAGCAAAAAGACAGAGAAAGCGAAAATGAGAGCTAATATCTTGCAGATTTTCGCCCTTTGCCCAAACAGCAATTAAAGCTTCATTCATGTGGTAGATCGGGTTATATTTAGCCAGAGATAGAATATTGTCTGGGAATAAAGCAGTCGGAAGAAAAACGCCGCCTAAAATTAATAAAGGAACCCCAAAAGTTCCCACCAAAGCATTAACATCTTCTGTTCTTTTCGCCAGTTGAGTACCGAGGATAAATCCTAAACCCACATAGGCGGTGATACTAAGAAAAATAATTAATAATTCTAGAGGAATTGAGCCTTTAAAAGTGGCTCCATACTGTTTAGCAATAGAATAAACTAAAACTGTCTGACAGGCGGCAATCGCACAATGGGCGAGAAAAATGCCGATAAAATAGGAAACACCGCTTAAAGGCGATAAAAATAACCGTTTAATCGTTTGTTGTTCCCTTTCTGCCACTACCGTCGCCACGGTTCCCCCCAAACAACTAAAGAAAAGTGCCGCCCCGACGAGGGTGGGAGGAGTAGCCAGAGCCATCGCCTCGGCAAGCTCAATTTTGCCTTTTTCTGCCATAATATAGCCATTTAAGAGCAGGACAAGGATCGGGAAAATGCCCCAGAGGATTAAGCTACGCCCGCGCCGGATTAATTCTACTAAAATTCGTTGAGCGATCGCTAAAATTTCCTGCCAATATTTCATAGAATGTTAGTGTAATTGTTTCTCCCTGTAGAGAAATAAGTTTTTCTACTTTCGACTTAGGCTTATTGTAAGTGTTCCAGAGCTTGATCGGCGCGCAATCTTACCACTATTTCCGCTTCCGTCTCCCGAATCTGTCCTAAAAGTTCCCGAATCGCCCCGCGAAATGCCGCCGCCGCAGTTCCTAACCCCTCCAATCCGACAATCGCCGCATATCTAACCACCCACTCTGGATCCCCTTGCGAAAGTTTCTCCAGTGCCGCAAAAACAGCCTTCTGAGCCTCAGAAACCCGACTTTCCTCCAAATCAGACCAAATTATATTTCCTAAGCCTCTAGCCGCCCCTCGCCGCACGCTAAAGGAAAAATCACTCACCGCCGCATCAAGTAATAAGTCCAATCCTCGCACATCGCCAATTCCTGCTAGGGCGCGGGTTGCCCAAGCTCTCGCCCCATAATTATAACCGTCTAGGTTGGCCAGTAAATAGGGAACCGCCGCTTTGCCGATGGCGATTAAACCGTCCACGGCTGCCACGGAGGCACCGGGGTTATTATATCTCAGGACATCGGTAAGGGTGGGTATTGCCGCTTCACTTTTGGCGGCGGCTAAGTTTTCCACGGCGGTTAGTAACTCATTAGCTGAGTCGGCTTTTTCGACGGCGATAATTAAAGTCTCAACGGTGGGAAGCATTGGTTATCAGTAGAAGGGATGAGGGGTTAGGGGTTGGGGTGTGGGGAAGTGGGGAAGTGGGGAAGTGGGGAAGTGGGGTGTGGGGTGTGGGGTGTGGGGTGTGGGGTGTGGGGAGAATAAATAAAATAATCTCCTGTCTCCTGACGACCGGCTCCTGACTGCTAACTCCTATCTCCTAACCCCACCAACAAACTTTTAAAGATAATTTTATCGCCAAACTTTTTTCTGTAAAATCTGACTAATTTCTTGGGGAAAAGGACAATCATCTGGAAGGTTAAAGGATTGATAATCGGGGTTATCTCGCAAGCTTTTTAAAGCCGTGGCATAGCAATCTAAAAATACTTGATCCCAGTAGGGTTTTAAACTAGGAGAATCCCTCAAAAGTTCCTCTAGTTCCCGTTGACTGCGCCTAATAGTTTCTTGCCAACCTCGATAATCCTCAACGTAATCAGTATAGCAAAGTTTGAGGCATTGTTCTAAGATGGTGGTTAACCGGTTGCGGAGTTCACGTTTTTGACTTCTGCCCAAACTTTCTATCTCCTCGATCAAGTTTTCCCAGTCAACTTTATCAAAGTTTTTTTGTTTTAACAGACTGATTGTCTCGTTCAGCCAGCCAGCATAATCAGTTTGAATTAGCATAAAAACCTCTGGATTGCATCGGTTTTAATTTAGATACAAAATAACCAATGATTAATTACAATAAACTATCCATTAAAGTGAGAATTTCCGAGATATTTTCGCCCCTAGAATTGTTTTTTAGATATTTTTCTAAAAGTTCCTTGAGAGCAACCAGTTTCAGACTATTTTCCGCCAAAGTATTAGCGATCGCAGGAGCAGCCGGCAGATAACCCGTAGCGCCTAAATCCATTAAAGCAGAACGACGCAGCTGTAATTCTTCCCCTTGCAAGGCATTAATCAGAATATCGCCATAGTGGGGGTTAGCCGTGAGTTGATAGAGGGCGCGGGCAGCCGCATAACGCACTTTTTCGACGAAATGCTTTAAAAACGGTTCAATGAGGGGAATCGCTTCCGTCGCTTGCAGGGTTCCCAAGGCTTCGATAATCGCTTCGTAGGGTTGGACTAAATGGGGTTTTCCCGCCACCAAAACGGCCACTTCGATGCCACCCTCTAATAGTTTCTTTAAAGGTGCGATCGCTCTTCGATCCTGAAGCATTTCCAATGCCTGGGCCGCCGATTCACGCACATAATAATCCTCGCAGTCGAGACAGGCAATTAATGCGGGAAGACAACTGAGATCATCTAATTTCCCTAAAGCACTGGCAGCATTGCGTCGCAGGGGATAACCGCCGTCGGGAGTGCGATCGCTTTCGTCCTCTAAAGCGGCAATTAACGCCGAAATCGCCTCCGGTTGACGAACACGAAATCTACCCAACCACCAAGCGGCATAATAACGCGCTCCTAGGTCTTCTCTTTGCTGGATATTAGCGATCGCTTGTTCAACAGTATAGGCCGGATTATCGACGGGAGGAGAGTAAGAATCGCTCATAGACAAGTGAAAATGGGTGTGGGGTGTGGGGTGTAGGGTGTGGGGTGTGGGGTGTGGGGTGTGGGGTGTAGGGTGTGGGGAAGTGGGGAAGTGGGGATAATAAATAAAAGCTGCCGACCGCCGACCGCCTCCTGATAACCGACTCAGTTTTTCATAGTTGCTGCGCCATTGCCAATACCAGAATAAATTAAACCCCGTTGAGCATCGAGACTAATGATCACCCCTTCGCGGATAATTTTCGTGGCATCTTTAACCCCGACAATCACAGGAATACCCAATTTTAAACCGATAGTAGCGGCGTGATTATTCATCGCAGTATCTTCGGTGATAATTCCGCCAGCTTTCCGCATCATATCCACATATTCGGCGCTGGTGGTGGGAACGACTAAAATCTCCCCATGACTAAAACTACCCACTTCCCGGGCATTATGGGCCACTCGCGCCCGGCCACTAGCCACACCCTGGCCGATCCCCGTACCCTTGCCCAAAAGGGATTTTACCACTTCCACTTTAATTAAATCCGT
Organism: Microcystis sp. LE19-8.1F; assembly: GCF_027531715.1. NCBI lineage: Bacteria > Bacillati > Cyanobacteriota > Cyanophyceae > Chroococcales > Microcystaceae > Microcystis > Microcystis sp. LE19-8.1F. The sequence goes on from NZ_JAPZSO010000206.1 coordinate 10,412, forward strand.
GGAACCGGCCACCCCTTGCAAAGTTCCCGCCGTCATCACCACTAAATCACCATCTGCGAGGAGGTTATTTTCCTGGGCAAGATTCATCGCCACTTGAAAAGTTTGGCTGGTGGAGGGTAAATCGAGTAATAACATCGGTTTTACGCCCCAAACTAGCTGTAACTGCTGTGCCACTTCCCGATGGGGAGTAACGGCTAAAATCGGGGTTTTGGGGCGAAATCTGGAGACGTTACGGGCAGTAGAGCCGGTTTTGGTCAGGGTAATAATTGCCGCTGCCCCCAATTGTTCGGCAATTTGACTGACTGCCGAGGAAATAGCGTTAGGAATCGATTGTTTATTGTTAGAGCGAGCGGCACTATTGATCTGTTCCCGTTCGATCCTTTCGGCAATGCGGGCCATGGTTGCCACCGCTTCGATGGGATAATGACCCACAGCCGTTTCATTGGAAAGCATGACCGCATCAGTGCCATCTAAAATCGCATTAGCTACGTCAGAAACCTCGGCGCGGGTGGGACGAGGATTACTGGCCATACTGTCAAGCATTTGAGTGGCGGTGATAATCGGGATGCCTAGCTGATTAGCGGTATTAATCAGGCGTTTTTGCAGGATTGGCACGTCTTCGGCTGGTAATTCTACTCCTAAATCTCCCCTAGCCACCATAACACCATCACAGAGGGATAAAATTGCCTCCATTTCCTCGATCGCTTCGTGTTTTTCAATTTTAGCGATCACGGGGATAGATTTACCCGCACTGGCGATTAATTCTTTAATTTCGAGGATATCTTGGGGATTACGCACAAAACTAAGGGCGATCCAATCCACATCCCACAGCAGTCCGAACATTAAATCTTTTTTGTCCTTATCGGTTAAAGCTTTCACCGACAGATAGACGTTGGGAAAATTCACCCCTTTATTACTGGATAAGACACCCCCAACCACCACGCGACAGGACAGGTCTCCTTTCAGGCGATCCACTGATTCCACCCGCATTTCGACTTTACCATCATCAAGCAGAATTCTCGAACCTTCTGGGACTTCTTGGGCTAGAGAGGGATAGCTAATGGAACTTATTTCCTGATTACATTCCACATCCCTAGAAGTAAGGGTAAAGGGTTCCCCCGGTTTCAGGGTAATCGACCCACAGGCAAATTTACCTAAACGAATTTTTGGCCCCTGTAGATCCTGAAGGATGCCAATCGGTTGATTGAGTTCAAAGGCTAACTGACGGATCAGGTTAATGCTGTGACGATGGTAATCGTGATCGCCATGGGAAAAGTTTAATCTAAATGTCGTCGCCCCCGCCTTGATCATCTGACGTAATGTTTCCTTATTTTGCGAGGCTGGGCCAATCGTGGCCACAATTTTAGTGCGACGGGGGAAAGACAGAGAGTGCATAGATAAGCAACTAAATAGGCGAAGTAAATATAGCGGCGTTTGGTACGCTTCGCTCATCTTCTCATAAATGGTTATACCCAGTGATAAAGTTAAAAGTAAAAAAACGGTGAGAGCTACAAATCCCACCGTTCTTATTTATCGAGTCCGTCAACCTAGCTTAGAAACGGAAAGTTGTCCGGAGAACACCAACAAAAATGGTGTCGTTATTACGGTTGTTAGCATTGAAGATCGCATAAGCACCGGGGGTAATCAGAATATTTTTGGTGACCGGGAACTTATACTGAGCTTCCACCATGTAGGAAGTGCCATCTTCCTTGTCGGAACGGGGTACTTGACCCCCTCCGAAAGAAAGGGCTGCACCTTCGGCAAAGAGATCGAGGACAGAAAGATTAAGGTTCCAAGACCAGATACCAGTGTTATTGTCTCCGATCGCATTGTTAACACCAGTGGCCGAGGCATCAGCGTAACCACCCCATGCCGCTACATTTAAGAGTCCTGGTATAACTTGGGCGCTCGCTTGAAGACCGAAACGGTTAGCTACAGTGCCGACGTTACCGAAGGGACGTTCCGTGAGAGGGCTGCTGACGTTACCGAATAACCCGGAACTCATACTAGCCGCAGTTTGATAACTGCGAACGTAAACGAAGTTAATATCGGCAAATTTAATAAAGGAGAAACCTACTTGCGCGCCAGCACTGTAGGAACCATTAAATAAACCGCTACCCTCATTAGGATTGCTGGCTCCATTAGTCCCACCCTCGGCTAGGTAGGTTCCTGTGACTTGGAAAACATCCCCGATATTAAATCTGACCGCCGCACCAACACCAGAAGGAGCACGGAAGACGATGTTATTGTAGCGTTGACCGCGAGATAAAGCACCTGTACCGCTATCGGCGAGGAAGGGGTTAGCAGTGATGAAAACATCATCAAGGTTCAGGGCGTTAGCACCAACCCAAACGGTGATGTTACCGAAGGGAGTACCGATGGGAGCGCGGTAGAACAAGTCATCTATGGTGACATCATTGTCACGACCGTCATCGTATGCTAGACGGGTCATGTTGGTTCTCGTCGGACCGTTTTGGTTGAAAGTGGTGTTAAAGTTACCTGCTTGTAAACGGGTTCTTAACATATCTTTACCGGTGAAGCTGGTTTCAAAGTTGAGTCGTACCCGGTTATTAAATACAGCTTGGGTCTCATCTTGATTGCTGCCATCAGTAACTGTACCGTTGGTATTGGTAACGGAAGCCTGACCACCCCAGCTATCGGCGATACTGAAGATGACCTCACCTCTGAGTTTGGTTGTGGTAGAAAATTGATTATTTTCCAAGAAAGCAACGCGCTGTTCCAGGTTGTCCACTCTAGCCCCTAAAGCCGCTAGTTCGGTCTCAAATTCTTGAACAAGACGTTTTAATTTATCGATATCTTCTCTGAGTACCCCAACACCATCTTGAATTAAACGTTCCATGACGTTTAAACAGGCGTTTAAACCTGCGGCAAATTCCCAACGAGTGGTGGCGCGATCACCGCGGAAGGTACGGTCGGGATAACCAACGATACAACCGTAACGTTCCACAAGACTTCTTAATGCCTCGTAGGCCCAAGCGGTGGGAGATACGTCCCGCAGTTGGTTAACGCTAGTCACCTGGGACATGGAACCCTGATAAACACCCGTATTAATCTGCTGACTATTTTGGGCGCGTTGAATGCGATCGAGTTGTTGTTGCGCAGCCGGATCAATTTTAAGTTGAGGTGTACCCGGCATAGTTTGAGCCCCTGCGCTGCCAGCAGCCGCTACGGAAGCACCTAATACTAAAGGAGTTACCTTTACTAAATTCTTGAATAGTTTTGACATGGGTCAATCCTCACACCTTATTTTATGGATTGAATGGACTATTAATACAAACAGACTATATATCTAGCCTGGATCATACTCACATTCTATGCTAATTCCCTCTTGCCTAGGTTAAGTTAATTTTATGATATGACAGAAAAATTTCTGTCTGATCTTACTTAAATAGAACTTACGCACTTTACAAATTCACCATGAGCTGCATCAATGAAAATCCCTCCTTTCAGACTTGCGGCGATTAACTCCAACGATAGCGATCGCTCAAAAGTGATCAAGAAATCACGTTAAAATGCCTGAAACCCCCATATCACACTTGGTCAATCCTGTCAATGGGTTATTTCTAAAGATTTTGTTAAGATATCAGCCGTCAGCCTTGGCTCAGTTATCAGTGATCAGATGTGAGTTGTCAGTTCACTGATTACTGTTTACTGTTCACTGATCACTGATAAAATCTCCCCACTTCCCCAACAATAGTTGTGTGAACTAGGCTCGATCGAGTAAGTTAGAATCGAGGATGATAGATATAGTGCTAGACTTCGGGGTTAGAATATAGCTCGACTCCTTGAGTTAAAAACAGCAGGATTGCTTCTGAAAGCTGACCGCTATGGATAAAGGACTCGATTCTTGAATTTAAGCACCGAGAAGGGAGATAAAGATGGTCAATTTTGGGCTGAATTCGGCCAGTATCTTAGGAATTTTTCTGGCAGTGGCCGGAGCCGGGTTATACTTCCTGCGCTCGGTGCGGCCGGAACTTTCCAGGGATCATGATATATTTTTTGCCGCCGTTGGGTTACTGTGCGGTTTAATTCTACTTTTTCAAGGGTGGCGACTGGATCCGATTTTGCAATTCGGACAATTTTTGCTCACTGGGGCAGCGGTGTTTTTTGCCTTCGAGACGGTAAAATTGCGGGGTTTAACCACGGAACAGGCCCGCCGCGGCACGTCTTTTGTGGATGAACGTCCTGTGAGTCGGGAATATCGGGCCGAATTAGAACCCCTCGACACCTACGAACCTGAGGAACGTTACGAAGATAATCCCCGTTTACGCGGTTACGATGATCCCCGCTCTTCCCGTACTTCTAGTTATCAGGACGAGGAACCCCGCAGCACCCGCACCCGTCGGCCGGCCGATCCTAGCAGTCGCAAAACCAGTAATCGTCGTCCTCGCAATAGTTCCCCCACTAGCGATCGAGATGTTTATGATCAGCGCCGTAGCGGTGATGATTGGGAAGAAACCAGTCCCCGTCCCCGTCGTCGTCCCGCTAGTGAAGAGACGAGCAGTAAACCGCCCCGCACTAGCCAAAAACGTCGTCCTCGCCCAATAATTGCGGACGATCCGCCATTTAAAGGGGAATACGTCGATTATCAACCGATCGATCCTAGGGATGCCGGCGATCGAGAAGATTGGGAGAGACCGGATAATAGTGAACGGGAGTCGAGTAATGATCATCCGACTAGGTTTGATTATTAAGGAGTAGGTCTGATGACCAAAGCTCCCTTTTTCCTGTTTATCTGCTTGTTTTTAGGGGTTATAGGCGGTTGTAATCTCAATAACCCCGGTTTATCTACAGGAACCCTCAATAGTCGCTATAATGACGAAAAACCTGCCCTGAGCGGTGATGGTCGTTGGCTTGCTTTCCTGTCTAATCGTCGCGGTAGTAATCAGATACTGCTTTATGATTTGCAGACAAAACAATACCAGACCCTAGGGGGATTATATACGGGTCAAGAAATTACCGATAGCCCTAGTTTAAGCCAAACGGGGCGTTATCTGGCTTATGTGGTGATTATTGAGGGTCGTCCCTTCATCGCTTTATATGATCGCATCACCGATCGTTCTGAGTTATTGAGTCAAAATTATCGCGGTTGGTTACGAAATCCCCGTCTTAGTCCCGATGGTCGTTATCTTGTCTTTGAGTCCGCTCGTCGGGGACAATGGGATGTGGAGGTTCTCGATCGCGGTCCGAATATCGAGTTAGATCTTCCCGATGGCAGTCCCGTTGAAAGTCCCAAACCGTGAAACGTTATTTTTTTATTAGTCTTGTTGCTGTAATTAGTTTGTTAACTGGATGTGCGGGTTATCCCAGTTTATTATCTTTTCCTTTCGATCGAGGGGGGAGAAGTTTAAATAGTGCTGCTAGTGAATTAACTCCCTATCTTGCCTCTCGCTATCTCGTTTTTGCTTCCGATCGCAATGGTTCCCAAGCTATCTATCTTTTTGATGCCATCGATCGCCGTTTACTGTCTTTACCCGGCCTCAATTCTCTCGATCAGATCGCTTCTAGTCCTTCCATTAGTGAAGATGGTCGTTATATCGTTTTTACTGCCAGTCGTCAGGGAAAAACGGCTATTTATCTGTACGATCGACAAACTCAACAGAGAAGGGAAATTGCTCCCGATCTGCTCGCGGAAGTACGCAATCCGATCATCAGTGCCGATGGTTCTAAAGTGGCTTTTGAAGCGGCAAAAAATGGGCAATGGGATATTATGATTTACGATCTATCTGGACGGGTATTAGTCAATGAAAATCAGTGATCATTAGATCTCTTGTAAAAATCAAAAATTGTTGTTAGGGTTAGGAGTCGGTCGTCAGTAGCCGGTCGTCAGTAGCCGGTCGTCAGTAGCCGGTCGTCAGGAGAATTAAGAATGAATAATAATCAACTGAATGGTCTATTTAAGGATTTTGTGCAATTTAATCCTTATTTTTGCCGTTTTTGAAACCTCAAAAACTATCTTAAACCCATAGCTTTTAGTCGATGTTCTAGAAACTGTTTTCCCTGTTTTTCGCCGTCAGCGATCAGACGCTGAATATTGGCGGGAGAGCGATCAAGTTTACTTTCATAGTTGAGACTATTGGCCAATTCCGCCGACATTTCGATCATCGGGATATGGTAATCCTGATCGGGATCTTCCGGGAAAGATTTAGGAATTTTAAATGGTTCTGTTAAGGCAATCTCCCGCAAGAATTCCTCTTTAAAGGCTCCTTTAAGAAATAATTGATTGATCAACTCAATCTGATCGAGACCTTGAAATAGGGAAACATTGCCTTCTAATTCATTGCGGCGATCAGCAATATCATCGGATTGCACGGGGATCTTATCTCTAGAGGTGGGATTAATTTTAATTACCCAAATTTCATCGGGAATATTTTCGATTCCAACAAATTCACGGCGAATTAAAGAACGGATGGGGGGATTATCAGAAAATAGTCCATCCCAGTAGGCCATAGTTTCAATGGTGACAGCAGGAAAAATGTTAGGAACACAAGCAGAAGCTAGGATATGTTCAATTTTAACTGCTTCCAGGCGCGAGTTAAATTTACTTAACTTTCCTGTCAGGATATTACAGGCCCCAATTAATAAAACTGGGGGTTCTGGTTTAGCTCCCCAAGTGGCTAATTCCGAGAAGTCAATATGCGCTCTTAGTAACTGATCAAAGTTGGTAAAGCGACTGCGTAAACCGTAGGTAGCTATAGAAAATAAGGTTTTAGTAATCGGAGAGGAAGGACTGAGATTATACTGGGGAATTAATCCTTTGCTGGCTAATTCTAGGGTTTTAATGGCTGAGTCATTAAATAGTTGTTCTTGGGGAGTTCGAGCGCTATTATCTTCCCAAAAATCAATCATTCTTTTCCAAACGATGCTATCACCTTTTTTGAGAGCATACCAGGTGAAAAAGGCACAGATAGCACCGCCAGAAGTACCACTGAGACTGACAATATCAAAGTAATCTTGCACTTTATTGTCAAATAATGCTTTTAATGCACCGGCAGTAAAAGCAGTTTGACTGCCGCCTCCCTGACAAGCGATCGCGATTTTGGCTTTCATAAATATCCTTTGAATGGCTTCTATCTAAGCCCTAGGCTTTTAATTTAAGGTTAATTGAAAACCTAGAATCGAACCCAAAAATATAGAAATTTTTCTGATTTTCAGAAGAGCTGCCCGGGATATTTTGCCATCACTTCTAGGAAAGGATAAGTAGGTAGGTATTAAAAACTTTCAGATCCCCCCGCCTATCGGCACCCCCCTTATCAAGGGGGGCAGGGGGGATCGAACCTAAAATCCATTGTTAATTTAATTATAACCAGCTACTTAGGGTTTCAAGGGAATTTTCTAGGTAATTAAGTACCTAAGCAAAATTAATTACACATATCTAACCACCTCTTGCCTCTTGCCTCTTGCCTCTTGCCTATCTTCACTAGGAAATTAATTTTGCACGACTACTTAGCTGGCGAATCGGGAAGCAATTAGCTGAAGCCATCAGTCTTCAGCTAGAACAAGGTGATAATAACTAGAAAAACTGATAACTGATAACTGATAACTGATAACTGATAACTGATAACTGATAGATTAAATCACCGTCCCGTCGGGAATAGTGGCATTTTTGAAAATAACCACGATGCCGCTGCGAACATAGAAACCTAAATCTTCGCGATTAGCTTCTTCCACACGATCTTTGTTAACAATTAAAACATTGGAACCAATGCGAGCATTTTTGTCCACAATTGCCCGACGAATAGTGGAACCGGGACCGATACCCACGGGAACTTTGGCATTTCCGATCAGACTTTCCCGTTCGGGGAAAGACTCATAAAAGTCGGCTCCCATCAGCATTGTATCCTCGATCGAGCAGTCTTTGCCAACTCGACTACGAATACCTAAAATCGAGTGATGGATGCGAGATTCTTTGAGAATACAACCTTCAGAAATCATCGATTCCGTCACCGTACAATTGAGCATTTTTGTGGGTGGCAGATAGCGAGAACGGGTATAGATGGGGGCTTTTTCGTCGTAGAAACTAAAGGCGGGATTGGGTTGTTGGGTCAGGGCGAGATTAGACTCATAAAAGGCCTCAATCGTCCCGATATCTTCCCAGTAACCCTTAAATAAATAAGCCTGAAGATTGTAGTCTTTAGCCGCCGAGGGAATAATTTCCTTGCCGAAATCGGTCTGTTCTTTATTGGCATCGAGCAGATCGATTAAAACATTCTTTTTAAAGACATAAATTCCCATGGAAGCGATGTAGGGACTTTGACGAGCTTGGTCGGGACTTAAGCCTAAAATCGTCGTATCTACCCGCATTCTTTCCAATTCTGCCCCTTTGGGTTTCTCATAAAAATCAACAATTCGCCCCGAATCATTGATTTTCATCACCCCAAAAGCGGAGGCCCGACGTTCATCGATGGGAACCACCGATAAAGTGATATCGGCGTTGGTTTCCCGATGGCGTTCGATGAACTTGCTGTAGTCCATGCGATAGAGATGATCTCCCGAGAGAATCAGATATTCATCGATATCCCAATCCTTCATCGTCCAGATGTATTGTCGTACTGCGTCGGCCGTGCCTTGGAACCATTGAGGATTTTCCATGGTTTGTTGAGCGGCCAAAACTTCCACGAAACCATCACTAAAACCCGTAAAATTGTAGGTACGATTGAGGTGACGATTGAGGGAAGCGGAATTAAATTGCGTCAACACATAGATTTTGTCAATCTGGGAGTTAATACAATTGCTGACGGGAATATCGATTAAGCGATATTTTCCCGCTAGGGGGACGGCAGGTTTTGCCCGCAGTTTCGTTAACGGATAAAGGCGAGTTCCAGCCCCGCCACCTAAGATAATAGCTAATACTTTTTTCACGCGCGTAACCCTCGCGATTGGCTGTTTCCTTCTCAAAGTAAGTGTAGGATGATAGCGCACCTTATTGATAGAGGGGAAACAAAAATCTAGATCTAAAAGTCATCAAGAAGGAATTGATCGGAGTCTTTGGGGATAAATTGGCTAAAATCATGAATTTTTGGGCTAAATCATTAATATTCACCTTTTTTCTCCCTTTACCGTACCTAATGCCCGCCACGGTGACGGGCGATCGCTGTTCTTGGTTAGCCCAAGGTTCCGATGTACAGACTTTCGGTAAACAGGGCCAAAGCGGAAAAGCTGGCAAGGTCGGCGGCCAAGGCAAAAATAGTGACAGTTTAACCCTTTTTCTCGATGGTTCTCCCCTAAAACTCGATATTTCAGGACAAAAAGGGGTCGATGGTGAAAATGGCAGCAATGGCAGCGATGGCAACTGTAGCGGTCAACCGGGCAACGTCACACGAAATCTCCAGGCGGCCGGTGGTGGCAACGGTGGCAATGGGGGTGATGGCGGTGATGGCGGTAATGGCGGCGCTTTAACCCTCTATGCCACTAATTTAGATTTTTTAAGACAAGTAACGGTCAATGCGGCCGGAGGCGCCGGGGGTTTTGGGGGTCAGGGAGGCCAGGGGGGCAAGGGTTGTCGCTGTTCCCAACCTTTTTGGACAATTCAAACCTGCAGCGGTAGGCCGGGTGATGCCAATTATAGCTGTACCACCAGAGAATTTAGCTGTCAGGATGGTCTCGATGGGGCGACGGGTAATAGTGGTCGTAACGGTCGCGGGGGACGTTTAGGACAGTTAACTTTAATTCAAATCGATCGCCCTTTAACTGCCGATCAACCGAGCGCAACTGTTCCCCTTTCGGAGTTAAAAGAACGGGGTTATATTCTATCTAAAAATAGTTGGGAAACTCGCACCGGGGCAATATCTTTATTTGCTCCCGGTTCCCTGATCGATGATCAATATCGGATTTTATTAGATCGATCGGAACGTTCTTTTATTTTAATTTGGAATGCGCCCCAAGAGTTTAACCGGTTTGCTAATCAACGTTTTACTTTAACCCTCGATGATCAAAAGGAAATGAGGGTAACTGTCCCCAGTGAATTGTGGATCGAGGGAACCACTCAAAAACGCAATAATGTTACGGAATTTGTCGTTTATAATGCTGTTTTTGAACGAGATGTCACCCAATTAGAAGCAAAAGGTATTACAGGAAATGGTACTGATTTAAGGCTTTTTCTCGAAGATAAAGCTTCCCAATCGAATTTAATCGGCACTAAATTTAAAGTGCGTTATCGGGTCACTCGTTGGCAAGCAGACGACCTACAAACCAGTCCCAGAACCGATTTTGTTACTCGCTACGAAGGAGATATGCCTGCTAATTTAGTCCGACAGGAGGGCAATCAATTTATTCTGGATATCGGTCAATTACCCTTACCCGTGGAATCTTTGCGATCGGGTACGGGGATAGAAATCGAGTTACTTGCCACTCGTTCTTTTGCTGGTTATTCCAAAGAACAAAAAATCGTCATCCGCGACACGATTAAAGGGGCAAATATGCCACGGAGGTAATTCAAAAAAGTCCCCTTCTCCTTTCTCCGGTGCAGTCTTAACCAGTAATTTAGATAGCCAACTTAAGTAGCTGGTTATAATTAAATTAAAAATAGATTTTAGGTTCGATCCCCCCTTAGTACTAGGGTTGATTCATAGTAGGGTTGATTCATGAATCAACCCTACCCTTAGTCCCCCCTTGATAAGGGTGGTGTCTGATAATTTTTAACGCCTACCTACTTACCAAAAAGCTTTAAAATATGTTGAGAGGAAGACCGGTTCTTCTCTGGGGAAACCCAGAGAATGTCCTGATCAGCGATCGATGGCTACCCTCAAGGAGAAAATCAAGGGAAAGATGGGCAATATTTTAAGTGTGGCGCCGATGATGGATTATACCGATCGCCATTTTCGCTATTTTTTGCGACAAATTAGCCGTCGTCCCCTTCTCTACACGGAAATGATCACGACGATGGCGATTAAACACGGCGATCGCTATAAGTTGCTGGGGTTCTCCCTAGCAGAAAAACCTCTAGCTTTGCAGCTAGGGGGTGATAATCCCTATCTTTTGGCAGAATGCGCTAAAATAGCCGAAGATATGGGTTATGACGAGGTAAATCTCAATGTGGGTTGTCCTAGTTCTCGGGTAAAAGAGGGCAATTTCGGCGCTTGTTTAATGGCTAACCCGGAATTAGTCGCTAGGGGAATATCGGCAATGAATCAAGCTGTATCGATTCCCGTGACTGTAAAACAGAGAATTGGCATTGATCATCAGGATAGTTACGAAAATATGGCGAATTTTGTCCGTATTGTTGCGGATGCGGGTTGTCAACGTTTTACCATCCATGCGCGTAAAGCTTGGTTACAGGGATTAAGTCCCAAGGAAAATCGCACCGTCCCCCCCTTACGTTACGATGATGTTTATTGCCTAAAAAATCAGTTTCCCCATTTGTTTATTGAAATTAACGGCGGTATCATTAATTTAGAACAGGCTAGACAACATTTACAATTAGTAGATGCAGTTATGATCGGTAGGGCAGCCTACGATAATCCCTATTTATTTGCCACAGTCGATCGAGATTTTTATGGGGAATCGGTTACTCCTCCTACCCGGGAAGAAGTAATCAAAAAAATGCTTCCTTACATCGATGAATGGGTGAGTAAAGGTTATAAATTACACCAGATCAGCAAACATCTTTTACAGCTTTTTGCCGGTCAGCCCGGAACTAAGGCCTGGAAGCGTTATATTAGTGAAAATAGCCATTTTCCTGGGGCCGATTCCAGGGTAATCTGGCAAGCTTTACAGCAGGTAAACTCCCTAAATGATCTGGCTAATCTGTCCACTTCCCATTGATTTATTTTCCTCTCTATGATTACCCAATCCTCAATTACTGCCGGGGTAAAAAATTCAGCTATGGCGGATTTTGTTTATCAACCTCCCCCGGCAGCTATCACGGCTAAACGTATTTTAATTAAACCTAATTTAGGTTATCCTGTGCCACCACCCGTAACGGTTAGTCTGCCGGTATTAAGTCAAGTTTTGCGGGGATTGAGAGGGGTAAATACTGGGGCAGAAATTATCTTGGTAGAGGGAGTATGTTCGGCTATTTCTTTGAGAGAAATTATCGATATTTTGGGAGTAAAATCTATTCTCGATCCCGGAATAACTATTCTTGATGCTGATAGTTTACCACAGCAAGAATATCCGAATATTTCCCCTTTTCCTGTCCGTTTTTCCTCGATGTTTGCCCCTAAAATTATCGAAGAAGTGGATTGTCGGATCACGATTGGAACCTTAAAACGCACCCATTTAAAGGATAAACCCCTGATTTCTGCTTCTTTAAAAAATCTCTATGGACTCTTTCCCCGTAGTCATTATAAGGCCCGTAGTCCCAACTCGCGGGGGCAATTACATCGCCCCTCCGTACCGCTAATTTTACAGGATGTTTATTTTTGTATCGGTCATCTTTTTGATGGGGCAGTGGTGGACGCTAATCTCAAATATTTTAGTAGTAATTGGCGACCGGATCGAGGAAAATCTATTCCTCTCGGTCAAGTGTTTTGGGGTGATGATATGATTAGCGTGGATCGCAGTGCTTGTCTGTTAGGTGATGAACCGATGCCGAGTTATTTAGAGGCGATCGATTTGCTTCGTTCTCAACTTTTAAACGGAACCAAAATAGACGAACACTTGTATTAAATAAGATCGGGCTTATTATTTATACTGCCTTCATTTCCATTGATTAATAAGCACCCTTACCAAAAAGAACAATTCGCAGGGTTTCCACTAAGATATCTAGGTCTAAATTCAAAGACCAATTATCGATGTAATACAAATCCAAGCGGGCTGCATCGTTAAAATCATCGATATCCGAGCGCCCAGAAATCTGCCATAGTCCGGTAATTCCGGGTAAAACTTGATGACGGATATGATGCCATTGGGCGAATTTTTCCACATCCCGCAGGGGTAAAGGTCGCGGACCGACTAAACTCATTTGACCTAATAAAACATTAAATAATTGCGGCAATTCATCGAGGCTAGTTTTTCTGAGGAAATGACCACCTTTAATAATGCGCGGATCGTTTTTAATTTTAAATAAAACTCCATCCTGATTTTCGTTAGCGGACTCTAACTGCTCTTGTAGTTGATCAGCATTGACTACCATAGTGCGAAACTTCCACATAAAAAAGGGTTTTCCCTGTAAACCCACCCTCTCCTGTCGGAAAAAGACCGGTCCTGGAGAAGAAAATTTTATTAATAGAGCAATAACAATAAATACAGGTGATAGAAGAATCACACCCAAAAAAGCCCCGATAAAATCGATCATTCTTTTGATCCGATAATCCCATCCTAAAAGTAAAGAGGCCTGGACGCGCAAAGTCGGTAAACCGGCGATGATTTCCGGTTGACCGCGACGATAGAGAATTTCGCGACTGGAGGGGAGAAGACGCAGGGTAATCCTCGATCGCCGCAATTGCCAGTATAATTTTGACGCTAGGTCCGTATTGGGAATATCATCGGCCAATACTTCCACCGCCCCAGAATCGGCGATCGCTTTTAGGGTAATGGGTGAGTTAGCGTCCTTAGCCAAGGCCGCCCCAACCACGGCATAATGATAGCGTTTTTCTAAGATCGAGGCTAATTTATGAATTCTAGCGGCGGGAGCAATAATAAAAACCGCTAATTTGCTATTTTTTGGCTGTATTTGTCGGATAATTAGGGTACTGATCAGACGAAATCCGAAGACGAGAATAACACTAAAAAACCAAGCACTGAAAAAAAGCGATCGAGGTGGATCTAATTTCGGATCGTAAAAATAACCGACAACTAGAGAGCATAGGTAAACAATGCTAATTAATTGACCGGTTTTTAGATAATCTTGGCTTTTTGGAGAAGGACTATACAAGCCATTTTGTGCGAACAAAAATACTATCGCCCCAGCAAAAATCCAGAATAAACTAGGCAATCCCAACCAATTCCACCAGACTAATCCGGAAGGGATGGGGGAGAAAAATTGATTAAAATAACGAGCGCCAAACCAAGCCGCCGCTAGAGCCAAAATATCCCCCAAAATTAGCACCGATAAACCTTGCCATTGGGGGCGAGTGCGACGAAACCAGTGGATTCTCTGGGGTGAGCGAATATCGGATAGCCACTGACGGGGGAAACGGTGCATGGGAGGAGCAAGCGTCACTGAGCTTGTCGAAGTGCGGTGGCGAGGTGGCGTTTGGCATTCTCAAAGATTAACCCATTGTCGGTTAACGCAACTACTCTTTAGGTTGCCCAAAAACCTCCCTCAGTGATCAGTTATGCGTCTATCCAGATGCTGCCGTCTTCGATGCGAAGGGGATAAACGGGTAAAGCTTGGGGTTGAGAAACTGTCGCCATCGCTTTGTTAACCACAGGGGGCCAGGTAATCCAGTCTTTGACAGCACCAGTACAGAGATCAAACGAACTACGATGCCAGGGACAAACGATCGCGCCATCCTCGGTAATTTTGCCTTTCGTCATCGATAATTTGAGATGAGGACAACGGTTGCCGACGGCGTGGAATTGACCGTTATTGTTAATCAAGAGAATGGAACTCTCCCCCACTTTTACCACTTGACGGGCGCCGGGGGCAAGGGAATCTACAGATAATACTTTTGTCCAACTCATATTTTTATTTAACCAAGGGAGAGATCGAGAATGGTTTCGGGGTAATTTTGGCCAATAATGTCCTGTTTAGCCCATTGTTGGTAATCTTGCAACAATTGACTCATTAAACGCTGTTTAATCCGCAATAAAACCCCTTTTAAGAGACTATTGCCGGCGATTTCTAACAGCGGACGCGGGGTTAACCATAATGGCGGTGGCAGGGCGACTTTCACCTCAAGATTGGCTTTTCCCGCTAGATAGGTTTGATTATTTTTCTCCACAGGAGCGAGTTTGCCTTGAACATCGAGACTAAAGCGATCATTAATATAATCAATACCTTTGATCTGACAGTCTTCTGATTGCAAAAATATCGTCCCCCCAGAGGTGGCCCAGACATTGAGAATAACCGTGGGCTGAAAATAGTACATATCCAAGAAGTTGAGGGGACGCATTTTCAGGCGAAACTGGTTCTCAGACAATTGTTCTGTTAAGCTAGTCTCAACGATAGCCTGTACTAATCTTTGCGGTTGGCGCAGATAATGCTGAATCGGGATGGTTTGTTCAGCAACAACAATTTCTAGGGATTCGGCAGCGGTAAAAGTTACTTCCATAAGTTGGCTATCTTAAATTTGTCTCCCTTCTTAATTTTACTTGACAAAACTTATGCTTTTCGGCAGTCGAGATGTAGAAATTTTATCGCTAAGAGGGGACGCAAACAGGATTTTTGCCAAGGAAGTGGGGTGTGGGGTGTGGGGTGTGGCCCCCCAACCCCCCCGACATCGGGGGTGTGGGGTGTGGGGTGTGGGGTGTGAGCTTTTGCGTTCGACAAAAGCTCACGCCGAGGTCCGAACGGTTGAAGCATGAAACCCAACGCCCGCATAGTTGACGCTACCGCTAACCCATCCTACAAATAATTGTGCCTACCTATTTAATAATCTTCCGGTTGCCGTTTGCCAGGCTCAGAACTAGGATAGGAGGGAACGAGGTGTTAATGCAGCAAGAGAGGCTTATACTGTGACCAATGTAGCGATCGATGTCCGATTAACCAGGACTTCTCTGTGGCAATGGCAAACATGGCAAGGATTGCCCTATCTTACCTGTAATCTCCTAGAGGACTGGTCCCACGGCTTTTTTACCCGTCATTATTACCCCCAAACCCCGGAAGCTTTTACAGCGGCTTTAGGGGCAAATGTACCAGTTTATCGGGTCAAACAGGTACATGGCGATCGCTTATTAAATCCCCAAGGGATTACTAACCCGGAAATTGTCGAAGCGGATGGAATTATCACCGATGCTTCCGGTCAAGGGATTTGGGTGGCCAGTGCTGATTGTACGCCCGTACTAATAGGCGATCGCTCTACGGGTGTTGGGGTGGCGATTCATTCTGGATGGAGAGGGACAGCCAAAAGGATAGTTCCCAAAGCAGTTAAGCAGTTATTAAAATCTGGTAGTTGTTTAGATAACTTAGCGCTGGCCCTGGGGCCGGCAATTGCCGGGGAAGTGTATCAAGTAGATGGAGAAGTTGCCGCAGAAGTGGGTTTAAGTTTATTTCCCCAAGAAACCAATCCTGACCAAATTCTGGCGAATTTATTTAACCTCTCCCCCTCCCCTTTATTTGCTGACGAGAAAAAAGGAAAAGTGCGCTTAGACGTGCGACGGGTGATTTATCATCAACTACAACAGTTAGGAATTAGGGATGAACAAATTGCGATCGCTCCTTTTTGCACCTATCAACAAGAAGATCATTTTTTCTCCTATCGTCGGGAAAAAGCCAAAAAAATTCAATGGTCTGGCATAGTTAGTCGTTAATGATTACTACTCACAAAGGCTGAATCTAAAACCTAATTAGTTAAGCTAAAAGCTTTGATATACTTAGTTTCCAACCTTCTTTTTAGGTAGGAGAATGGCCAAGTTCTTTTTTGGACCCTTTTGCCTCTTGCATGAGTGCCTCTTGCCTTCAGAAGTTGATAACTGAAAAATCACCCCTTCTCCCATGCGTATTGTTTTTTTCGGAACCCCGACTTTTGCTGTTCCCACCCTAAAAAAATTATTAGCCAATCCCGATATAGAAATAATTGCCGTCGTTACCCAACCGGACAAGCGCCGGGGAAGGGGCAATCAATTAATCCCCTCACCGGTGAAACAAATAGCCATAGAACAGCAAATACCAGTTTGGCAGCCCAAAAGTGTGAAAAAAAATGCTAAAACCTTAAATTTTCTCAGACAATCGCGGGCGGATGCTTTTGTGGTGGTTGCCTACGGACAAATCCTCTCCCCAGAAATTCTAGAGATGCCGAGATTGGGCTGTATTAACGTTCATGGCTCAATTTTACCGAAATATCGGGGAGCAGCCCCCGTGCAGTGGTGCATCGCTAGGGGAGAAAAAGAAACCGGCATTACCACCATGTTAATGGATGCGGGCATGGACACCGGACCGATGTTACTGAAAGCCTACACCCCGATCGCTCTTTTTGACAATGCCGAACAGGTGGGAGCAACCCTAGGACAAATGGGGGCGGATTTGCTCCTAGAAACCCTCTCTAAGCTCGATCGAGCAGAAATTACCCCAATTCCTCAAAATAACGACGATGCCACCTATGCCCCTTTAATTCAAAAATCTGACTATCTAATCCACTGGCAAGATTCGGGCCGGAGAATTCATGATCGAGTCCGGGGTTTTTATCCTCATGCGCTGACCACTTTCCGGGGACAACCCCTAAAAGTGATGGCCACTATTCCCCTAGAGGATCCTGGTCAACTTCCTCCAGAATTACAGACAAAAGACCTTTCTCATCTAAGCGGAGAAGTGGGATCGATCGTGGCTCTCTGGAAAAATTTCGGGCCGGTAGTGCAGACGGGAGAGGGTTTATTATTATTAAAAGAAGTGCAATTATCGGGAAAATCACCGCGTTCTGGTGGGGATTTGGTCAATGGTTCCCGTTTAACTATCGGTGAGATTTTCGGTCAATAGTTTTCGGGGTATGGCTTTCCTTTGCTCCTCTATGCTTCACCGGTGAAGATTTTTTTCAACTTGCGAAAGCGATCGGAATAACTTCTTAACACTTCGATCGCAAACATGGGGGTTTCCTGCACGGCAAATAAAAACTGCGGTTGATTGAGATAGGCTAATTTACAATCAGTTTTGGCAATAGCTGTGGATTCTCGCAGTTTATCGCCATGCAGGAGCGCTCCTGCTCCGAATACATCCCCTTTTTGTAGAGTTTCTATCAATTGCCCCTTGACATACATCTCCACCTCTCCCCTAAGAATACCGTACATCAACTCGCCCTCCGTGCCATCTACAAAAATAACTTCACCAGCTTGAAAAGTGCGATCGGGATGATTTTCGAGAATTTTAATCGTTTCTACGGGACTTAACATGATTTAACAATAATTTTTCGGGTTATCTCTCCCATTTTCCGATATATTGAACTCCCCGATCATCGTTTTTGTATGTAAGAATACTTGAAACTTCTCTACCTGACAAAGATTCGGTTTGACTCTCAGAAATGCTTTGTTTAATCCTTGTCGGGGAGAGAAAATTTCCGTCTTCATACCTTTATCCTCTTCCTACCCAACCCGATTTTTCAGTCTATTTTTTTCTCTCTTATCTTCTCTCGAAAACCCTATATATATGGGCGCACGGGTTCCCATTATACATAAATTATAAAGCAAGTCTCGCCATTTGTCAAGGGTTTTGAGAAAAAAAATCGGGCCGATTTTATAATCACCGTAACAACAATTCCTATCGTAGGGATAATTCCGTAGGGATAATTCCGTAGGGATAATTCCGTAGGGATAATTCCGTAGGGATAATTCCGTAGGGATGATTCCGTAGGGATAATTCCGTAGGGATGATTCCGTAGGGATAATATCGTAGGGATAATTCATGAATTATCCCTACGATATTATGTGAAAATTTCCGTCTTCATACCTTTATCCTCTTCCTACCCAACCCGATTTTTCAGTCTATTTTTTTCTCTCTTATCTTCGCTGAAAAACCATATATATATGGGCGCACGGATTCCCATTATACATAAAGTATAAAGCAAGTCTCGCCATTTGTCAAGGGTTTTCTGAAAATCTCCCCCTCTCCCCACTTCCTTGAGAAAATACCGGGGTTAAAACTGTTCGATCGCTGCTTGGGTGATTTCTGCGATCGCGGCTAAACTGGGACTAACTTGGCCGGTATCGGTGGACAACCAGAGAAGATACTCGACGTTACCCGCAGGTCCGGTAATGGGAGACCAAGTTAAACCCCGATAGAACCATCCTAGGGCTTCGGCGGCCTGTAAAACCTGAAAAATTGCCACTGCTTGGTCTTGGTAGTCGCGAACTACCCCTTTTTTGCCGACTTTTTCCCGTCCCACCTCAAATTGGGGTTTGACCAATAAAATCGCCTCTCGCGGTGGATTTAATAGCGTCCACAGGGTCGGCAAAACTTTGGTCAGAGAAATAAAGGACAGATCCATAACTGCTAAATCGGCGGGTTTTTCTGGTCCGTATAACTTTTCCGGGGTTAAATAGCGAAAATTAGTTCTTTCTAGTAAAATAACCCGTTCATGCTGCCGTAAACTCCACGCTACTTGTCCATAACCCACATCAACCCCATAAACCCGTTTTGCCCCTTTTTGCAAGAGACAATCGGTAAATCCCCCCGTGGAAATGCCTCCATCTAAACAAATGCGATCGCAGACATCAATGGCAAATAATTCTAAGGCCTTGGCTAATTTTTCGCCCCCCCTTGACAAATAGGGCAGTTTCTGCTTAACCTCGATCGCCGCTTCTGGATCGATTTCTGTGGCCGGTTTATCGATGATTTGATGATTGACTTTCACTTCTCCAGCGCGAATTAATCGCTGTGCCTGTTGACGGGAATCACAGAGATTTTTGGCTACTAATAATAAATCTAATCTTTGTTTCGGCAAGGAAGGCCTCCCAATAATCAGCGCCTAATTCTAAAAAATACCTTATTTTTCCCCAAGCAATCCCAGAAGGAAGATTATAAGTAAAGATAGGGACAAGCGGAACCCATCAGCTAAATTTTCGCTGCCATCCCGATATTTTATGGATAAAGATACTCGATTCGCCATTTTGGTCATTGGCATCCCCTTTCTAGGACTAGCTTACTGTGGCTTGATTTTTGCCGTGATGATTTATTGGGTTCGGGCCCGGGAACATCCCGTGACCATGGCCACTTTTTTTGTCCTTGCTCCTTCTTTGATTTCTGGCTCTATTTGGCTGTTAGCTTCCTATAAAGCCCGTCAAAAGCAGCGTTTGGGTTTATAGTTCAATGTAGAGGCCGATGGCATTCGTCCAAGAAGAATCAATAATCAGTCTTTAGTAAGAATCAGAGCAGCACAGGGCTGACATTTAGGGGCTGGGCGCGATAGGATGAAAAAGTGCTAGATAAAAACTCCCCTCCCTTACAGTCCTTAGTTGCGGGTCACTGGTTCAAGCTCATCTGTGGAGCTAGTTACCAGGATTTGCCCACGATTCGCAACCTCGCATTGACCTATACTATCGCCGGAGCCGATTGTATTGATGTGGCCGCCGACCGAGCCGTGATCCTTGCGGCCAAAGAAGGCATCGAAACCGCCGCCAAAATCGCCGGACTCGCTCCCAATCGACGACCTTGGTTGATGGTCAGTCTCAATGACGGGGAAGATCCCCACTTTCGGAAAGCTGTCTTTAACCCGCAACTCTGTCCGGTCGATTGTCCCCGTCCCTGCGAAAAAATCTGTCCCGCTTATGCTATTGATGGGGGGGGAGTGATTGAACAGCGCTGTTATGGTTGCGGTCGCTGCTTACCCGTTTGTCCCCCGCAAATAATTGAGACAAAATCCCGTGTCTGTCAACCCGCAGAAATTATCCCCTTAATTATCGAAATGGGAGTCGATGCGATCGAAATTCATACCCAAGTCGGTCACGGAGAGGAATTTGCTCGACTCTGGCAAGCGATCGCACCTCTAACTAAAAACTTAAAAATCTTGGCTATAAGTTGCCAAGATCATGAATATATCATTGATTACCTCCACTATCTGCGAGAAACTATTTCACCCCTAAGCTGTCCTCTGATTTGGCAGACTGACGGCCGACCGATGAGCGGCGATATCGGCAAAGGAACCACCCACCCGGCCATTAATATGGCCAAAAAAGTCCTTTCCAGCAATCTAGCCGGATTTGTGCAGTTAGCCGGGGGAACCAATGACCATACCGTGACCAAATTACAGCAACTGGGACTGAGAAAAAAAATCGCTGGTATTGCATCTGGAAGTTACGCCCGTTCATTGATTTTGCCAATTTTAGAGCATTTAGACCAGCTTAACCTTGAAAATGACCCCCAAGCCTACCAAGAAGCCCTTAAAGCCGCTTCTATGGGGGTTGCTCAATTAAAAGCCTAGCCTTGGTCAAAAAACTATAATATTTTTTTAATTGACAACTAACCCATAAATGTGTTAGACCCCAAGAAAATCTTGGAAATAAAAACGGCCAATTATCGCCAAAACCCTTTACTATTAATGCCAGAAACCCTACCCTCCTCTCGGATGCCAGTGACCGACGATTTAAACAAACTCTTGGCAATTCTACCCGCTCGGATTCGCGGCAAAATCGAGGAACACCCGCGGCAGCATCAACTGATCGAAGTGGTTATGGATTTGGGACGCATACCAGAAGCGCGTTTTCCCGATGGGGCGATCGATCTGGGGGACGAACCGATCTCAAAAGAAGAAATCCAGTATTCGATCGCCAGGGTGGGCAGTTTTAGCGGCGATAATCGCGCTGGGATTGAACGCACCCTGCACCGCATCAGTGCCATTCGCAATCGAGACGGCGAAATTATCGGTTTAACCTGTCGTATCGGTCGGGCCGTTTTCGGTACGATCACCCTGATTAACGACCTGGTGGAAACAGGAAAATCCCTGCTGCTGCTCGGTCGTCCGGGGGTAGGGAAAACCACCGCTCTCCGGGAAATAGCCCGAGTTTTAGCCGACGATCTCAATAAACGGGTAGTGATTATCGACACCTCCAACGAAATCGCCGGGGATGGAGATATTCCCCATCCGGCTATCGGTCGCGCTCGTCGGATGCAGGTGGCCCGTCCGGAATTGCAGCATCAAGTCATGATCGAAGCGGTGGAAAACCATATGCCGGAGGTGATCGTGATTGATGAGATCGGTACGGAATTAGAAGCTCTGGCCGCTCGCACGATCGCCGAACGCGGGGTGCAGTTAGTGGGAACCGCCCACGGCAATCAACTGGAAAATTTAATTAAAAACCCGACTTTATCGGATTTAGTCGGGGGAATTCAGGCAGTAACTCTCGGGGACGAAGAAGCGCGCCGCCGGGGTTCTCAGAAGACCGTTTTAGAACGGAAAGCACCGCCCACCTTTGACATTGCCATCGAAATGTTGGAACGTCAGCGCTGGGTCATCCACGAGGACGTATCTACTACTATCGACCAACTGCTGCGGGGACGGGAAGCAATTGCCCAAATCCGTTGGGTGGACGAGGAGGGGAAAGTACAGGTCGCTCAGGAAGAACCAAAACCGGAAAAGTTGACCCCTTTGCGCGGCAATTATCTGCCGGAAATGGATAAACCCAAGGGATGGCGGGCCGATGGCCGGATGACTCCCGTGGCCCGTTTCCCTGCGGGCCCTCTCAACCGGGAAAACGATTTTGATCGCCTCCTCGAACAATCCTGGCTGCAGGAAGAACCGGAAACGGAAAAAGTCCGCGTTCCCGGTCCCAATGGCGAAGATTGGCCGGTTTATGTCTATCCCTACGGAGTCAGTCGCGCCCCGATCGAACAGGTAGTACAGGCCCTAGATTTGCCGATCGTTTTGACCAAAGATTTACAGGGGGCCGATGCGGTGCTGGCCCTGCGTTCCCACGTTAAAAATCAGTCAAAATTGCGGCAAATTGCCAAAGTAAGACAAATCCCTATACACGGCATCAAATCCAATACCCTGCCCCAAATTTCTCGGGGTTTAAAGCGGATTTTGGGCATTGATGACCCGATGAATCAGGAGGGTGCCGACCTGCGTTTATTTGCCCGCAGCGGTAGTGATGACGAGATCGAAGCTTTGGAGGAGGCCCGGTTAGCGGTGGAACAAATCGTTATTCCTACCGGCCAACCGGTGGAGTTACTGCCGCGATCGGCGAAAGTGCGGAAAATGCAACACGAATTAGTGGAACATTACCGTCTCCAATCCGATAGCTTCGGAGAGGAACCGAATCGCCGTATTCGCATCTATCCAGCTTAGGAGTCAGGAATTTGCAGCGACGCACTCTCATCATTCTAGGTACGGGGGCGGCGATCGGTGCGGCGGCCGTCCGGATTATCCATCGTCCCGAATCGGCGGCGGAATTGCGCGCCAAAATGCTCCTAGCTGAAAGAATTAAGCTCTGTCTCGATCTGGCTAAGATGAAACTAGCCACTACGATCGATTATCTCGATCGTTATGCCCGTCGGAGAATTCTCTATCCCTATCTTACCCATCCAGAGCCATCGGGTTTTAACTTCTTCAATTGGCTACGGAGGGGGAATAGTCCCACCCCCGGCACTTGGAAGTTAGAAAAGGCCAATTTTTGGGCAGCTGGAGCTTTTGCTGCTTTGTTATGGAAAATGGCTGACTTGGAATCAAACCATATTGATGCGGGATTTTGGGCGGCTGCGGCGAAAAAATGGAGCGATCCCTTAAAAGAAGCGAGTTTGAAGAACAAAGACATCGCTCTCAATAACGTACTGGTGTTTGCTCCTTGGTTTCAGTCAGGACAGGGGCAGGAAAAACAGACAGCTTTAGATATCACTTTACAGGGAGCCAGACAACTAGCGCAACCTTTTCAGGATGGTAAAGGGAGTTATCACACCGATATCGGTACTTTTGGCTGGTTACGCAAGGCCGATCGCACCGATCAGCAAGAACATTGGCACGTTTTTATGGATCATACGGTCAATATAGAACAGCTGCTCTGGCCAAGTCTCCACAATCCTGACCCCAAGGAAGCAAAAGATTGGCAAGAAAAGGCCCTTTCCCACATCCGCACCATTAGCCGCACTTTTGGGGCTAACCGTCGCCCGGGTAAAACGGGAACTTGGCAAAGAGGGTATTTTGATCAAAATGTCAACTCTCCCACCTATACAAATTTCTTATTTAATGAAGGAAAACAGGGCTGGCGCGATGATAGCACTTGGTCCCGGGGTCAAGCTTGGTTTATTTATGCTGCCACGACGGCCTATATTTACACTGGCGATCCGGAAATGTTAACCATTGCCAAGGATGCCATTAATTATTATCTGGAAAATTTGCCTGATCGCTGGCCCGGTGGACAAAGACGCGCCGGAGATTTTATCCCCCCCTGGGACTTTGATTATGCCTTGCAAAAAAATGCCGCTACGGAAAAGGATTCTTCGGCAGCTGCGATCGCAGTAGCGGGTATGATTCGCTTATTAAAAGCTTTGCCCAGCAGTGATCCTAGTTATGGAACCTATCGAGAGGCGATCGATAATATTCTCTTGAATCTGACTTCTTTTGAGTATTTTCCCGACGCAACCGCCCCAGAGATGAGTCTATTGCGCCATGGCTGTTATCATCATCCCGCAGCGATTCGACCCAGCCAAATCTATGATACGGGTTTAATTTGGGGAGACTTCTTTTTTATCAATGCTTTGGCTGAATACCAAGATTTACCCAATACTTAACAGACCACTTAATTCTTGCTCTTTTTGATGGGGGAAGTGGCAAACTGTTAACTGTTACCGTTGAATGGGAAAAGACTGTGGATATTCGCTTAATCGTTGTCGATGTGGATGGAACGATCGCCGGTGATAACAATCAGGTTAATCCGGCTGTGGTGCAAGCTGTCTCGGCCGTCCAAAAAAAGGGAATTCCCGTCGCTATTGGCACTGGCAGGATGTACCGTTCGGCTTTACGCTTTCATCAACGCCTTAAATCGAGTTTACCTTTAATTGCTTACAATGGCGCTTGGATTCAAGACCCTGTTTCCCAAGTTCACCATCGACATACTCCCATTTCCCCCGACTTAGCACTCGATCTTTTAGATTATCTCGAACAACCCCAATGGAAGGAGAAAATCTCCCTTAATTTTTATATGGACGATGTGCTTTATGTGCGGCAATTAAACGCGGAAACGGAATTCTATCGCCAGCGATCGGGTATTATTGCCGAAGCAGTGGGAGATTTACGCAAAGTTGCCCACAAAACCACTAAAATTCTCGCCATGGGGGAAGATAAGCAATTTATCGCCGAGATTTGGCATCATTTACAGCAACGCTATCAAAATCAAGATTTATACTTTACCCAATCGAGTCCGACTTTTTTTGAAGTTACCCACGTTGACGCCACTAAGGGAAGCGCCACCCAATTTTTGGCCGAAGATATCCTAGGATTACAACCGCAAAACGTTATGGCGATCGGTGATAATTTTAATGATGTTTCTATGCTCACCTATGCGGGTGTCGGTGTTGCCATGGGTAATGCTCCCCAAGCTGTTAAGGATCAAGCCGATTGGGTTGCCCCCAGTGTAGACTTAAATGGGGTGGCCGCAGCCTTAGAAAAGTTTGTTTTATAGCGGTGTGCAGTCGTATGAGGTACAGTGTCACGAGCTATAAACCATGCTAGGCAAAGCTTGGTTTGTATCTCACTCAAGCGCTTACCGCTATAATTTGATTTAGGAGTCGGTCGTCGGGAAAATTTTGACTTTTTACTTTAAAACCAAAAAACCAATCCGCTTTTCATCGAGAAAATTATGACTATTAATACGCAAACTGTTACGATTCCTAACAAAGATATTGACATAGATGCCTATTTAGCCATTCCCGATCGAGTGGGAATTTATCCGGCAATTATCGTGATTCAGGAAATATTCGGCGTCAACGACCATATTCGCCATGTCACCCGCAGAATTGCCCAAGAAGGCTATATAGCGATCGCTCCTGCCATTTATCAGCGATTCGCTCCGGGTTTTGAAACGGGGTACAGTATGGCAGATATCGAAATCGGTCGTCAGTACAAAGAACAAACCAAAGCAGCCGAATTAATCAGCGATATCCAAGCCACCATCGATTATCTTTATAGTTTGCCACAGGTGCAAAAAACCGGTGTCGGCACGATCGGTTTTTGTTTTGGTGGTCATCTGGTTTATCTTGTCTCCACTCTAGAGGATATCAAAGTTACTGCCTCTTTTTACGGTGCGGGAATCACCACGGGAACCCCCGGCGGTGGCCAAGCGACAGTGAAGGTGACTCCCCAAATCAAGGGGACAATCTACGCATTTTTCGGGGTGTTAGATGCCAGTATTCCTCAAAAGCAAGTGGATGAGATAGAACACGCATTAACCCGTTATCAAATTCCTCATCGAGTTTTCCGCTATGAAAACGCCGACCATGGCTTTTTCTGCGACCAAAGAGCTAGTTATAATGCTAATGCGGCCAAATCTGCCTGGGATCATGTGCTAGAGTTATTTAGCCTTCTTAAATCTTAATGGTCTGACTCCTCAAGCTTCAGCTTACACTGGAAGCAGATCGAAATTATACTTGTAACCATTCTATTTATCATGACACCGAACCCTGCCTTTTCCATGGACGATTTTGCCAAAGCTCTTGATCAATACGATTATCAATTTGAAAAAGGGCAGATCGTGCGCGGGAGAGTCGATCAACACACCTCCGATGGAGCATACATCGATATTGGCGGCAAATCCTCCGCTTTTATTTCTTTAAGGGAAATTTCCCTGGAAAATGTCACTTCCATTACCGAAGCTTTACCCATAGGTGCAGAATTCGATTTTCTGATTACCCGTGGACAGGATGCGGAAGGACAAGTTACCCTGTCTCTGCGGCAATTATTACTACAAAAAGCTTGGGAAAATGCCAGGGAAATCTCTGAAAGTGGCAAGTCGGTGCAGCTGCGCGTCACGGGAGTGAATAAGGGAGGAGTGACGGGAGAGGTGGAAGGATTAAAAGGATTTATCCCTCGCTCCCATTTAATCGAAAAAAATGATTTAGATTCCCTGATCGGACAACTTTTAACCGCAACTTTTATTCAAATCGATCAAGAAAATAATAAATTAGTTTTATCTCAACGAGAAATTGCTCGCGCTAACGCTATCAGTCAATTAGCTGTGGGTAAATTATTAAGTGGCACCGTGGTTAAATTACAACCCTACGGTGTTTTTGTCGATTGCGGTGGAGTGACGGGATTACTCCATGCTAAACAGGTGACGGGAGCCTCTTTTAATTCTCCCATGACTTTCTTTAAAGTTGGTCAAGCAATTCAAGTGGTAGTCGCGGAAATTGACGAATATAAAAATCGCATTTCCCTATCCACAAAAATCCTCGAAGCGCACCCCGGCGAAATTCTCGAAAACTTTGCAGAAGTCATGGAAACAGCAGCAGAAAGATTACAACAAGCTCAGGGAAAAACCCCAGAAACTTAGTGTAGGGTGGGTTAGGCGACAATAACTTAGATATTTTACCACCTATTTAGTATTCGCCGTAACCCACCATCAGTCATCAGGTGAATTTGTCTCCTGTCTCCTGTCTCCTGTCTCCTGTCTCCTTTTTACTTGACAAAGATGTTTCAAGATCGGATAGCAATTTTAGGGACTATGCACGGAAAAGAGCGGGTGATTGCACCGATTTTAGCGCAAGAAATAGGCCTTAAGGTGATTGTACCCGATAATTTTGATACCGATCGCTTTGGCACTTTTACCCGGGATATTAAGCGCATCGGGACACAAATTGAAACCGCTCGCAGCAAGGCACAAGAAGCGATCGATCTGTCGGGATACGATATTGGAATTGCTAGTGAGGGTAGTTTTTATTCCCATCCCAACTTGCCGCTAGTTTCCTGTAATCGTGAATTGATTTTATTGCTCGATCGAGTCCATAATCTAGAAATAATTGGTCAAGCAATAGTCACGGAAACTAATCACGCTCACCAAACTGTAACTAATCTAGCAGCTGCTTTAGAATTTGCCGAAAAAATCGGGTTTCCTAGTCATGGTTTAGTGGTGATGTTTGATAAAAATTCTCTCGACTCTGAGCATATTTTTAAGGGAATTACTGACCAGAAAAATTTAGTTAAAATTGTTGAAGATATTCTTGACAAAAACGGCAAAGTACACCTAGAAACCGATATGCGCGCTATGCACAATCCCACGCGGATGAAAGCAATTGTTGCCGCGACAGCAAATCTTGTTCAAAAACTTAATCAATTATGTCCTAATTGTGGTTGTCCGGGGTTTGATATTATCGAAAGAAAAGCGGGTTTACCCTGTGGTTTATGTCACTTTCCCACCTCTTTAATTAAACTGGAACTATACGGTTGTCAAAGGTGTGATTATCGAGAGGAAAAACTCTTTCCCAACGGTCAAAAAACTGCCGATCCAATGTATTGTGAATATTGTAATCCTTAAAGATAGCTTTTCTATGGAAAGAATTTTAGAACCAGAAGTAATGGATGATCGGGAAGAAGCGATCGAATATGATGCCATGGACTTCACCGAAGTTAATACTAATTTCGCTAAAGAAGCCGTACAATTGGCTGGTATTAATGCTAGGGTGTTAGATGTAGGAACCGGTACTGCACGCATTCCGATTATACTCAGTCAACTACGTCCCCAATGGCAAATTATCGCTATTGATCTGGCCGATTCTATGTTAGAAATTGGTCAAAAAAATATCCTTAATGCTAATTGTCAAGAACAGATCAAATTGGAGAAAGTTGATGGAAAAAATCTTCCCTACCAATCCGAGCAATTTGATTTAGTTATTTCTAATAGTTTAATCCATCATCTCAAGGATCCTCTGCCTTTTTTACGCGAAATTAAGCGAGTTTTAAAACCCAATGGGGGCATTTTTTTAAGAGATTTATTCCGTCCCGATTCCGAGGAAATAATCCAGGGGATGGTGAGGGAAATCGATCCTAATTTTTCTCCCCGACAAGCGCAATTATTTCAAGACTCGCTGCGAGCGGCTTTTACCCTAGCAGAAATCGCCGATTTAATCCAGCAGTCGGGCTTAGAAAATGTTAAAATTTATCAGTCTTCTAATCGTCATTGGACAGCCATAAAAACAAGTAAAAACTAATCACTAAATCAGGAAAAATCGAGTTATGAAAGTTGGATTTTTGGGAACGGGATTAATGGGAACGCCAATGGTAGAAAGATTATTAAATCAGAAAATTCCTGTTATTGCCTATAATCGCACCTTAGAAAAATTAGCACCTTTACAGCAGTTGGGAGCCAAAACAGTTAGCTCTCCTGAGCAAGTCATTCAAGAGGCAGATTGTCTGATTTTAATGTTAACTAATGCCGCCGCTATCCAAGAGGTTTTAGGATTAAATTCCGAGCAATCCAACTTCAATAATCGTACTATTATTCAGATGGGAACCATTGCCCCTTCTGAAAGTAAACAACTGCGAGATCAAATTGTGGCTAAAGGGGGAGAATATCTAGAAGCACCCGTGTTAGGAAGTATTCCCGAAGCTAAAAATGGGACTCTCTTAGTTATGGTGGGAGCAACGGAGAAACAGTTCCATCAATGGTCAAATTTATTAGCAAATTTTGGACAAGAACCGATGTTAATCGGGGAAGTGGGAACCGCTGCGGCGTTAAAATTAGCTTTAAATCAATTAATTGCCGCTCTAACCAGTGCTTTTGCTTTGAGTTTAGCTTTTTTATCCCAGCAAGGAGTAGATATAGAAAAGTTCATGACTATCCTGCGTCAAAGTGCCTTATATGCGCCTACTTTTGACAAAAAATTAACTAGAATGTTAGAAGAAAATTATGCTAACCCTAATTTTCCCACTAAACATTTACTGAAAGATGTTAATCTCTTTTTAGAGGAATCGGAGAAGTTAGATTTAACCACTTTTCCCCTAACAGGAGTACAGCGCCTTCTTGAAAAAGCTTTAGAAATGGGATTCGCAGAGGACGATTATTCAGCTTTATATGAGGCACTGAAAAAAGAATTAAGTAGGTAGGCGTTAAAAATTATCAGACACCCCCCTTGATAAGGTAGGGTTGATTCATGAATCAACCCTACCTTATCAAGGGGGGATCAAGGGGGGATTAAAGGCAAAATCCATTTTTAATTTAATTATAACCAGCTACTTATAAACCGCTTACCCACATCAAAAAGACTCTTGGTTTGTCTAGTCGGACAACTGATAGAAGAAAAACCGATAAAAGGCTTTAAATTTTCCTTAAGCTTTGTTGAGGTGGCCAAAAGAGGGGGTTAGAGTGGGAAGTGATGGAATTTTGGGCATATTCTCCTATGACGCTGACTGAATTTGGATTATTAGCGGGTTTACTTGTCCCCGGTATCCTGCTCTCGATTTTGGTGATGGTGAGTTTTGCCAAAGGGGGCTAAAAACCGATAGAGACACCGATGAAAGTGTCTCTATCTTTTTGGGGTGAAGATTAATCTATTTTTGGTTTTTTGCCCAATTTAATTGATTCTGTAGCTAACAAAATTGATTCTAAATGATGGCGCTTCTCCACTTGACCGAGGAAATAACCTGTCATCATCGCTGAAGCGAGAAGATTAGCCAAATTCTCGCGGTCGGTGGTAATTTGTACCGCAAAATCCTCTGAGGGCAACATTCCCACCAATCCCTTGACGTTTTGCGAGATAATATCTTTAATTTCGCTACTGACCGATTGGGCTATTCTCTCAAGGGTTTCAGGATGCTGCTGCTGGAGATACTGCATCAGACAGTTATCGTTTTGTTCTTCGGTTTCCCAGGGAAAAAAATCAGGATTAAAAGTCATCAGAACTCCCACGCTGTAGTGGTTATTGGATCTAGGTTAACAAATCGCTCTTCTTGATTGCCTGAAGTCCCCCCTATCTTCTTCAAGTTTAGCTCAGTGATCAGAAACATTCACCCCTAATATACCCTCTCTCTCCTTATTCCTGATCGGTAGCTTCCAGAATACCCTGTTCCCTAAGATTGTCAACCTCGAAATATTGATGAAATTTATCGGTTACTTCTAACCAGTAGGATCTACCTTCGTTTTGCTTGCGTTTTCTCACAAATCCTCGTTCTACCAAGTCCTGAACCTGTTGATAGGCCGTACTGCCCCGTAAATTAATTAAATCCGCTTGCAAAATCGGTCCTTTGAGCGCAATCGCTGCTAAAGTGCGGAGGGTTCCTGTGCCTAATTCGGCCGGGATCAGGTCTTCGATCAAATTCTGATAAGCTGACCGCAATTGTAAACTATAACCGAGGGGGGTTTCCACCACTTCCAAGGCACTATCCCGGTGAGCATAATCGGACATTAACTCGATCATGGCATCTTCCACCGTCAAGCGATCGCTGTTGGTTAATCTCACCATCTCGGTTAAGGGGACAGGCTGCCCTTTTAGGTAAAGTATTGCTTCTAGACGGGTAGCTAGTCTGATCTCCTGGTGGGCTTCCGCTCTCAATCTCGACTACCTAAGTTTAGACAATGATTTAATATTCTACTAGAAGACGAACGAGAAAATTATGGAAACTTTTTGGAGTCAGGTTTTAGACTTTTGTTATCAGGCTACTGGCCAGGTGGGCGATCGCCTACTAGCTGATTTTGGCAAATTACAGGCCACCAATAAAGCAGACGGGACTTTAGTGACGGCTGCCGACCGTTGGTCCGATGGCGAATTGCGATCGCTACTTGCCCGCACTTTCCAGGATCATGGAGTCTTAACCGAGGAAACTACCCATATTTTCCCGGATCAAGAATGGTGTTGGGTCGTGGATCCGATCGACGGCACGACTAATTTTACTCGCGGTCTTCCCATCTGGGGCATTTCCCTGGGACTTCTCTACCGGGGGACTCCCGTGTTCGGATTTGTTTATCTGCCCTGCCTGAAACAGTCCTATTATGGTTATTGGTACGGTGAGACGGGTTTAACCGGTCCGCTAGGGGCCTACTGCAACGGTCAACCGATTCACACCAGCGACGATTTTCCCAGCAAAAATCATCTGTTTAATCTCTGCGCTCGTAGTACAGATCTATTAAAAAAACCCTTTCCCTGCAAAGTGCGGATGATAGGAGTAGCTAGTTATAATCTGCTTTTGGTTGCCGATGGCACGGTTTTGGGAGGAGTGGAAGCAACCCCGAAAGTCTGGGATATTGCTGCGGTTTGGGCAATTCTACAGGCCGCGGACGGAGTATTTATCTCTTTAGGAGAAAAGATTTTTCCCTTGCGGGTAGGGGAAAATTATCGTGATCGATCCTATCCCTGTTTAGCCGTGGCTCGATCGAATTTAGCACCGGTTTTCTTGCCTTTAGTCGGTTTTCTCAAGGATGTTGCTTGAATGGAGAATTGCTCAGGTTAGAATAGCTGCATTTATTGGTTTTATCTTTATTTAGGGCTGGCTGAATAAATCTAAAAACCTTGTTGGATAATATCTTTAAGCTTGTTTGAAATCAAAAACTGCCAGCCCTTGGAGTGATCAGGGGGGAAATTTAGGCACTTTTTGCCTGAAAATTAGGTAATTGACCCCCTGAAAATCGGTAAAACCCTACACCCCACACCCTACACCCCACACCCTGCCCCCACGAATTTATTTCATGAGTTTTGATACTTCCTCTCTCAGCCAACGCAACGATAAAGCCGAAGTCTATCAGCCAGTAATTATTCGCCTCGAAAATGTATCTAAAATCTATGGCAGTGGCGAAACCATGGTTAAAGCCCTTAATAACATCAATTTAAGCCTCAAAAAAGGGGAATATTGCGCTATTATGGGGGCATCGGGTTCGGGAAAATCCACAGCCATGAATATTATCGGCTGTCTTGATCGTCCCACCTCGGGGTCTTATTATCTAGAAAATCTGGACGTTTCCACGCTGCCGGATGGGGATTTAGCTCAGATTCGCAATCGTAAAATCGGCTTTGTTTTCCAGCAATTCCATCTTTTACCCCAGATGAGTGCGCTAGAAAATGTCATGTTACCGATGATTTATGGTGGGGTTTCTCCCCAAGAAAGAAAGGAAAGAGCGATCGCTGCTTTAACGAAGGTAAAATTAGATAATCGACTGCACAATAAACCCAATCAATTATCGGGGGGACAACAGCAGCGCGTCGCTATTGCTAGGGCAATTGTCAATCAACCCATATTATTACTTGCCGATGAACCGACGGGGGCGCTGGACTCGAAAACTACCCAAGAGGTGATGGCTATTTTCTCGGAATTGAATAACAGTGGCATTACTATCGTCATGGTAACTCACGAGGCCGATGTGGCCCGTCACTGCCAGCGCATTATCTGGTTTAAAGACGGTGAAGCGGTTTATCCTCATCTCGCACCGACGGATTTACCTATAATGTCGGCTTGAAGGAACCCTCGGTTTCACCTCGGAGATGAAAGGTTCCGCCAGCATAGAACAGCGAAGCACGACTAAGAATAACTCTAATCTATAGTTGCCAATTTAATTTTAGTATGCTAGAGTAGTTTGCGTGGTAGGTCGATAACGCAAAATGTTTGTTTTAGAGTACAAGCTTAGAGGAAAACCATCTCAATATCAAGCCATT
>NZ_JAPZSO010000176.1:0-22771 GCF_027531715.1 Microcystis sp. LE19-8.1F
GTAGGGCATACCGGAACCTTTGGGCTCGATCCAATAAACGCTTGGGGAGAGAATACCTCTACTTTTTCAGAAGCAATTCTGTCTAAGCAAGTAATCTCTGTGAACCAAGAATCCCCGTCTCTTTAGAGCGGGGAGTGTCAAGCTGCTCTCAGGAACAATTCGGGCGATCGATTCAAGAAGTTTTTGATTTTGATACGGTATTATGTCCCCGGGATCTGGCTACCTATTCCTTCGCCGCGGCCGCTTTGGGCGGTAGAATTCTCGGTAATGGCATGACCGATGATCTCCTCTGGGTTGCTTTGGCCACATTAATCACACCTAATCATCCTTTTATGGGGCAAATTATCAAGGAAGCGGCGATGAATGCCGATTTTGTGCCACTTTACCTAGAAAAACAGGGTCAAACTATCCACGGTTGGCAATTACTGGAAATCACTCTCGATCAAGGTGATATTCTTTATCTAACTATGCCGGCTATGCGTTTACAACAGGTTTGGCAAAATACTTCCCTAACTATTCCGCAATCTTTCCCCGATTTAAAATGATTTCTGGTCTTAATTATCTGAGCAAAGCTAGTTATCGCTGTATCTTGAGTTTAGGCAGTGCCGGCAGTATTTTAAGTCTCGCTAGTGCCAGCAGCATTTTAAGTCTGGTTAGTATCGGCAGTATGCTCAGTATTGGCAGTGTCGGCAGTATTCTCAGTATTGGCAGTGTCGGCAGTATTCTCAGTGTCGGCAGTGTCGGCAGTATATTTGGCATTTTTCAATATCATTCTCTGCCTAACCATCCTGAATAGGTCTAATGAACTACTCCTCACCGCTTCTTTGTCGATGGCGGTTTTTTGAGTTTAAACTGTGGGGCGATCGCTTTTTATCAAAATAGAATAGAAAGAGCGATCGCCTTGTGATCGTCAGTTAATAAAACAATAAAATTCGGGAAAAATGAACCAAGCCAGTCTTCAATATTTATCCGATAAAAATGGCTAAAAGCTTGGAATTTGATCGGTTGGCTTTTGAAGATTTGGCTTGGTGGGTTGAGTATAACCGCAAGCAGACTTTAAAAATCATTAGGCTGATTCAGAAAGTTCAACGGTATCATTTTCATGGAAAGAAAGTCAGGTATTCAGGTTTGCTAATTGTTCCTGAATATTAGCTTGAGTAGAGAGTTTTTCGGATTTTTCCCATAGAGCGTTAAAGATACTTTTATCTGTCTCGACAACTCTTGTTTGATAGGAAATATAACCTGTTTCTGTTTGACCATTCATAGTTCTTCTCGCTGTAAAAGAATTTCTTGGAACAGATAAGTTTTCGCTAATCAATAGGTTGGTATCATCCCAACGATAGCCTTCAACATCTTTGGCTTTTTCCTGACAAATCCAAGCAACTTCTATGCCAGAGTTAAGTTGTTCCTGAATCACCTGTAAATGCTTTGGAGTCGGAACTTCAGGAAGAATAAAGACTCGTTGAATAGAAATCTCCCTTTTGATTAGTTCTTCGTTAACTTCCCAGAATTTTTGACCAAGGGGATTATCCCACCAGATGGAATCTGTCATGGAGTGAATAGCCAAGATTCGAGATTGACTTTTAGGATCAATGTGTTTGAGTAGTTGACCAACCTTTTCTAAACGGGATTCGCCGCTAATTTCAATGTTAATTTCAGGCATAATTGTGTTAGTCAAAATTGTGCCATCAAGGAGGGTTAGATTATTTTCATCTAATTTAACATCGGTCAAGTTAGCTCCCGTTAAATTAGCTTTGCTCAAATTGGCTCTTGTTAAATCAGCTTTGCTCAAATTGGCATGACTTAAATCGGCTCCTGTTAAATCAGCATTAGTTAAATTAACCCTCGAAAGATTAGCCTGACTGAAGTTACATCCCATCAATTTTGCATCGGAAAGATTGGCCTCACCATCCATTAAATTGACTTGGCTGAAATTCAGTCCATGAAAATCTCGTCGGCCAATTTTGTACAAATATGTCAATTCTTTCGTGCTATGAATATCGGGGTGATATTCATCGGGTGCATAAACGGCAATCATCGCTTTGACGTAGGCGAAAAAATAAGCCTTGAGAATATTTTCATGGGTGTGGATGGTAATAACTTCTTTACCATCATACTCGACCATCACCTTGACAGTTACGTCTCCTTGTTGACCTTTTTTTAAGTTGGCCAAATAGACAGATTTAAGGTCATGTTTAATTTCAACTAAATGAGCTATAGCCTCATTAAAAGCAGTAAAAAGTGCATCTACTGAACCTTTTTTAAAGGCTGATTCAGTGTAACGCTCTTGGGTTTTTGTATTACATAGAATAACTGTCGCAGCAGTTAAATTGTTATTAGCACAAAGAATTTCAAAGTTCTCAATTTTCCAGCCTTGAAAAAGCAAAAGATTATCTTCAAAGAATAAGTTTTGTTGAGGCTCGTTTTCTAAAAGCTGGTTGAGTTTTACTTTTTCATTTTCCATTGCCGCTTTACCGAGATTTTTGAGAGTTCTTTCGATAGATGCCGGCGAGGTATCTTCCCCTAAAAACTGTAAGAATAAGGAAGGAGAACCCACAAAAGGATACCCACTGGCAATGAATTCTCGATCTCTGATGGTGATAATACCTGCTAGGCTATACTTTCTGGCAATCTCAACTTGAATTGCCGTTGTTAAATTAACGTTGGGATATTTTTCTAGGTCGATTTCTTTCAAGTTAACTTGGCCGACGTTAATCTTGCTCAGAAGTTCAATGATCCAACGATTGGCATATTCTTGAGATTTAAGATTTTTCATACTATGCCAAATTTGTATTAATCCCATTTCCCCAATGTAAGGATTAATTTTTCCCTCTAAAACAAGTCCCATAACCCTAGTAGCTTCCCTGTTAAGAGTCGTCTGATTTCGTAATAAAAACTCTTCGATTAGATCAGCATCAATTAAGACTTTTGGAGCTTGAGAATTGTTATCTTTTGATTGGAATACCTCTAAGTTATCCAGAAAAAAATCAATATTTATACTAGGATGATTAGTCACTTTATGCAAACTAAGCTTGATTTCGTACTGCACAAAATCATCAGATTCGTTTTCGAGATTATTTCTCAAATCCCAAAGTTTTTTAATCACTTGAGGCTCAGGATATTCCCCTAATTTCCTTATGATTTCAGCACGGATATCGCTATCCTGTTCATTGTCTAGTTGAGCTAACAAATCATTAATAATGTCAGCAAGGAGACTGACCGATGTTGGTATCTCGCACAATAACTCTGTGTTTTCCATTTCATTGTCTAGTTGAGCTAACAAACCATTAATAATGTCAGCACGGGGAGTGACCGATGTTGGTATCTCGCACAATAACTCTGTGTTTTCCATTTTTAAATCAATCTCCTTGATTGGTGGTCTTCTCATCCGCACTAATTGTGTCTGACAGTAAAAGACTGCTCTAATTGAGAATTTTCAGCGTAGCGTGTTGGCAAAACTCTCACTAATTCATCGTCATTAATGTCAACAAGATAGCCCTTTTTAAAGAGAATCCTTCTTAGGGAAGTAATTCCCAGACGATCACTGTCATCTAAATCAAGATAAAGTTTAAGATGGGATCCTAGATTTTTGTTGAAATCTGCGTTTAGATTTTTGCCGCTGCTATGATTGAACATTTCAGCGAGGTCATCCGCAGAAAAAAGACCTGTAGCCGCCAGATAGAAAATAATTTTGTATTTTTCAGATAGGGGTTCGATTTCTGCCAACAAAGCTTCTAGCTTGGGTATATCCAAACCACAGTTTCTTGCCTGCTTTTGGGCATCACACAGTGACAGGAGCATTTTGTATTTTTCAGATGGGGGTTCGATTTCTGCCAACAAAGCTTGTAGCTTGGAAATATACAAACCACAGTTGCTTGCTTGCCTTTCGGCATCGGATAGGTTTTGGGGCATTGACGAGAGCGTCTTCATGGCTGTATTTTCGAGCTAGTTAGCATATTTTGAAATGGAGTACCAACAATTATTGTTTAATGATAGCAACAATTGTTGGTTAAACATTGCAACAATTGTTGGTTGACCTCTTATCTATAACGGATATATTTTGGAGGGAAGCCTATTGAAAGCCACCAACTTGGCAATGAAAGCACTTAGCCACAAAACAGAGGATTTGAGCATCACCGATGTCTCATCCGATTACCCCGATCAATGGGTGGTCGTAGAGATCACTGGTCGCGACAAATATGGCTGGCCAGAGAAAGGTAAGGTTATTTGTTATTCAGACAACAAAAGTAAGGTTATACAAGAGACTAAACATTTGAAGGGAGACTTGTATTTGTTTTATACAGGTCTTGTTGACGGAAGTAAAGTTGCTTAAAGTTGATAATGAGTCTTGGCTATCAACGCTACAGCTTTTATCCTTACTCCATCATCCTTACTCTACATGGCCGTCATTGTCGTTGAACATACATTTGAGGGAGACCACAATCTTGAGAGATTGTCTATGTGGGTGATTCCAGTCACTGTTGAGTTTAACGACAACCGAAGAACGGTTAATGTCTTACTCGATACGGGGTCACAGGTGACTGTCTTTCATCCAGATTTATTAGACTTTCTAGATTTACCGATATCTCAATCATCTGCTCGGGGAAGTGGTGTAACGGGTAGTTCTTGGTATAGGACTGCTAGGCTTGATAGACTGGAAATAGGTTCTATTTTGTTTAGTGAAACAGAAGTTTTTTTTGGCTCTCTTCCGGGAGTATTCTCAAAATACTATATTGATGGGATTTTAGGAGGGGACATTCTCAAAGAATTAAAGGTAATCATTGATTATCCTCAAAAAACTCTTAAACTAGAAAAGCTATTTATTTCGCTTTAACGTGGGTTCCTCTATTATTCATCAAGATTTAGGAAAGATTAAGTGTCTGATAATCTCCAGCCAACTCAAAAACTCAAAATTGTTTCCTTAGAACCTAAAATCGTTTTTGTACAACGAGATGATCTGAGTCGAAATACTGAAAAATCTGGCGAAAGTGAAGATGAGTCCGTGATTTTAGCTCCACTCTTCATCGATCCTGAGCAGGCAATTGATGACTTAAGCCAGTTGATTGATAAAGTTCATGATGAGTTTAATAATGCTTGCAAAAAACGGAATCTCGAATGGGAGGCTGAATTAGAGTTGGGAATGGAGTTTGGAGTCAAATTTACAGCAAAACTTAAAATATCACCGAAAAAAGAATGAACAGCGATAGCAGACAAAAGATAAGAGATAACTATCCTATTGATAAAACCTAAGATTATGTCAAATTTATCCGGGGTTTTAGATATTTTGACCCGATAGCGGCTCGATAACTTACTTTTGCAGGAGATGACTGATCCTCTTGCCCTATTTTGGTAAAATCAACTATAATGGGGAGAAGTTAATCTTTGCCAAGCTTGAGCAGAGTTAAACTAATCCCTCAGTGAGCAAGCAATTGAATCCTATGCTTAAAATTGCCCTTTTTGGAACCAGTGCCGATCCTCCTACTGCCGGTCATCAAGCCATACTAAAATGGTTATCGGAACAGTACGATATCGTTGCAGTTTGGGCTGCCGATAATCCCTTTAAAAATCATCAAACCAGTCTCGAACATCGTCTGAGGATGTTAAATTTGCTCATCCGGGACATTCAAACCCCAAGGGATAATATACAACTGCGACGAGAATTAAGCGATCGACGTAGCTTAATTAGTGTGGAAAAAGCGCAAACAATTTGGGGAGAACAGGAGGAATATACCCTAGTCATTGGTTCTGATTTAGCGGGACAAATTAGGCACTGGTATCGCAGCCAAGAATTACTAGAAAAAGTCAAAATTCTCGTGATTCCTCGTCCCGGTTATCCTATTAACCAAGATGATATTGAACAACTGCAAACATTAGGGGGTGATTGTCTGATTGCCGATGTCTTTGCTCCGGCTGTATCCTCAACAGATTATCGAGAAAAAGGCGATAAACAGGCTGTTCCCGCACCGATTAAAGATTATATCGAAGGTCAAAAACTTTACCCATGAAACCGCTAAATACCCTAGCTAATAAATCTCTAGCTGATTTTAAAGTCGGAGTTGATAACGTGATCTTTTCCGTTGATACCCAATTAAATCGGCTGCTAGTGCTTCTGATTAAAAGACGGGAAGAACCCTTTAGTAATTACTGGAGTTTACCCGGGACTTTAGTGAGAAATGGGGAATCACTGGAAACGGCAGCCTATCGAATTTTAGCCGAGAAAATTAGCGTCAATAATCTCTATCTGGAACAGTTATATACTTTTGGCAGTCCAGAGGGAGATTCCCCGGCAGCGGCCGAGAGTTTTGGGAAACGTTATCTATCGGTGAGTTACTTCGCTTTAGTGCGGTTTGAAGAAGCAAAGTTAATCACTGAACGGGATTATAATATCACTTGGTATATGATTGATAAAGTGCCAGATTTAGCCTTTAATCACGGTCAAATTTTAGAATATGGCTGGCGAAGATTACGCAATAAAGTAGAATATAGTCCCGTCGCTTTTGAGGTTTTACCAGAATTATTTACTTTAAATGATCTTTATCAATTTTATGAGACAATTTTAGGTAAAAATTTTAGTGATTATTCTAACTTCAGAAATCGGCTATTGAAATTAGGATTTCTCAAGGATATGGGTTTAAAAGTCTCTCGTGGTGCCGGTCGTCCCGCTAGTTTATATCGCTTTGATGAAAAAGCTTTTGCTCCCTTTAAAGAGCAACCGTTAGTTTTTGTTTAAATAGGAAAAAATATGAGAATTGCTATCGCTCAATTAAATCCCATTGTTGGAGATATCGAAGGAAATGCCCAAAGAATTTTAGAGGCCGCTCAAACGGCATTTAATCAGGGAGCAGAATTACTTTTAACTCCGGAATTATCCCTCTGTGGTTATCCTCCCAGAGACTTATTATTAAATCTGGGTTTTGTGGAGAAAATGTCTCGACAATTGCAATTATTGTCCCAACAATTACCAGAAAAATTAGCCGTCTTAGTCGGTTTTGTCGAAAAAAATCCCTCGGCAACAGTCAGGGGAGAAAAGCCGTTATTTAATAGCATAGCTTTGTTAAAAAGTCAAGAGATTAAACAAATTTTTACTAAACGTTTATTGCCTACCTACGATGTTTTTGATGAGGATCGTTACTTTGCTTCTGGGAAAGAAAGTCAATATTTTCAACTAACAGAAAATAATGTAAAAATCGGTGTAACTATCTGTGAAGATGTTTGGAATGATGAACAATTTTGGGGTCAACGTCAATACGCGGTTAATCCCATCGCCGATTTAGCTAATTTAGGAGTGGATTTAATCGTTAATCTTTCCGCTTCTCCCTACAGTGTCGGTAAGCAAAAATTGCGAGAATCTTTATTATCCCATAGTGCCACTAGATATAATTTACCGATAGTTTACGTCAATCAAGTGGGAGGTAATGATGATTTAATTTTTGATGGTGACAGCGTGGCTTTTAACCGACAAGGAGAAGTGATTTATCGCGCTCAGGCATTTACTTCTAGCCTAGAATTGATCGAGTTTAATCAGGATTTGTTACCCGCAGTTATTCATCCTTTACCTGTCGATGAAGATGAGGAAATTTATCGAGCTTTAGTCTTAGGAGTGCGAGATTATGTGCAGAAATGCGGTTTTAAACGGGTAATTTTCGGCTTGAGTGGTGGCATTGATTCTAGTTTAGTTGCCGCTATTGCCAGCGACGCATTAGGTAAAGAAAATGTTCTCGCTGTGATGATGCCTTCTCCCTATAGTTCCGACCATTCCATTAGCGATGCAGTGGCTTTAGTTAATAATTTAGGTATCAAAAGTGAGAAGTTAGCAATTCAGGAAATTATGACCGCTTATGATCAACTTTTAGAGCCGGTTTTCGCTGGGACTGATTTTGGTATTGCCGAAGAAAATCTTCAGTCACGCATTCGCGGTAATTTATTAATGGCCCTCTCTAATAAATTCGGTCATTTACTATTATCCACTGGCAATAAATCAGAAATGGCGGTGGGATATTGCACTCTTTACGGTGATATGAATGGTGGTTTAGCAGTGATTGCTGATGTGCCGAAAACGAGGGTTTATTCCCTCTGTCGCTGGTTAAATCGGCACGGGGAAATTATTCCCCTCAATGTGATTAATAAAGCTCCTAGTGCTGAATTAAAACCCAATCAGAAGGATCAAGATTCTTTACCTCCCTACGAGATTTTAGATGCTATTTTAGCACTATTAATCGATCGCCATCAATCCGCCGAACAAATTATCGCCGCCGGCTTTGAGGCAGAAATTGTGCAGAAAGTGATTAAATTAGTTAAAAATGCCGAATTTAAGCGCAAACAAGCCCCCCCGGGTCTAAAAATTAGCGATCGCGCTTTTGGCACTGGTTGGCGAATGCCTATCGCTAGTCGCTGGGGTTAGGGGGTTTTTCAGTTATCAGTTATCAGTTATCAGTTATCAGTTATCAGTTATCAGTTATCAGTTATTAGTTATTAGTTAAGTATCTAAGCAAAATTAATTACACATTTCGATAAAGCTTTTGCCTTTTGCCTCCTGCCTTTTGCCTATCCTAACCAATAAATTAATTTTGCACAACTACTTATAAGATGTGAGTTATCAGTTATCATTGATTAGTGATTGGTCACTGATTACTGATTACTGATTACTGATCACTGTTTACTGATTACTGTTCACTGAAAGGGGTATTCGTGAGAGAGGAAGGGTAAGGGGATTAATTCTCCTGTTGCCTCGCCGATTTGTACTTTTAAACCCTCTCCTCCCGCTTTTGTTTTCACATAACCCAAGCCAAAATCCTCCAGCACACTGGTGAGTAAACCGACTTTTTGCGCTTCTAAAATAATCGGGGTATTGCTGGGGACGGGGTGGCTGAGTTTTATGCCCCAAAGTCTTTGTTTTACGCCTTTATAGGTGTTGAGACGGGCGATAGTTTCTTGACCAATATAACAGCCCTTATCAAAAACGATCGCTCGCCATAAACCGGCCTCTAAAGGGTTATAATCTTCGGTTAATTCTCGATCGACTGCCGGTCGGCCCTGATGGATTCTCAGGTATTCCCACACCTGCTCATCTGCGGGAGTAACGCCATTTTTAATTAAATTTTCCCAAAAGGGGCCCGCTTCGGCGGCGGCGACGATTAAAGTATATCCGGGTAGGTCTAAGCCGGTGCCGACGGCCACTCTCAGGGCGGGTTGAGAAAGGAGATAATGACTATGCTGCACCCCCGTTAAAATCTGCTCTGGAATGGCGATTTTTTGCAGGTATTGCCCGCTTTCAGTACCTATTAGGGTGACAATGCCAAAATTATCGGTTAAGTCGCTAATTTCCACCTTATCGAAGGGGAAAATATAGCGATCGATCAATTCCAGTAAAAATTGACGACGTTGGGGAGAAACGAGGATGAGGAGGGAATCATCGCCGGCGTAAACTGTGACAAAATCGAGGGTACGACCGGTAGAGTTAAGGAAAATTGTCTCACAACCCTGACCCGGTTTCAGGCGATCGATCGCGTTACTGGTTTGATTGTGGAGAAAACGCAGTCGGTCCTGGCCTTTTAATTCTAATAAACCCCAATCGGAGCGATCGATTAAAATTGTTTGGGATGCTAAACTTTGGGGATCATTGTGGTAATCTTTGAGAAAATTAGCGGCATACTGTGCCTTGATCGTGTCTAACTCTGCTTTCATTGGGGTAAATTAGCGAATAATTGCTTAATAATGCGCTCGGTTTTCGTTTCCAAACTCTGCCAATCTAGTTCACCGGTGGGATCGAGGAGACTGGTATCGATGGTGACGCTCTCTCCTTCATCGGTGGGATAATCGAGAAAACAGACTTGAAAACAAAGTTCCCAAATATTTACAGTAACGGAGCGATCGAGATAAGTCAAA
Organism: Microcystis sp. LE19-8.1F; assembly: GCF_027531715.1. Lineage (NCBI taxonomy): Bacteria > Bacillati > Cyanobacteriota > Cyanophyceae > Chroococcales > Microcystaceae > Microcystis > Microcystis sp. LE19-8.1F. The sequence continues at coordinate 9,886 of NZ_JAPZSO010000176.1, forward strand.
CAGAGCAGATAACTGGGATAGGGATCTTGAATTTCTGTATAAGTTCCTTTCCAGAGGGAATTTTCTAACTGTTTACGCAGATTATCCAGCACCCGAATAAATGCCGGCTGCATTAACAATTGTGCCTGTTCCCAAGCGATAATATCTTTAAATTTTGGATTCATCTAATCAGTTATCAGTTATCAGTTATCAGTTATCAGTGATCAGATTTGAGTATTAAGTGATAACGGCATTAACAGTCAGGGCAAGCGCATCTTAACAATCCTTGACAAAATGAACTTTATGTGAGTTGCTTACCCAGAGGGAGATTAAGGCATATTTGAGGAGAATTTGCCATCTCAATTGTTAAGCAAAAATCGACCAAATGTTAAGATTTCGTAACTATTTTGATTGACTGGTATCAGCTGAAATGCCCACACAGCAAGCAGATCACAAAATTGGCCCATTGTCAATAGCTTTTGATATGCTCTCACCCTGCATTAACAGTGCTGTTTTTTCACTGGTTACTGATAACTGATAACTGATAACTGATAACTGATAACTGATAACTGATTTAGGCTGTTACTAGGGCTGCTTCCTTAGCTGCCATCATTTTCATCAGGTCTAACATCCGGCAGGAGTAACCCCATTCGTTATCGTACCAAGAGACGACCTTAAAGAAATTGGCATTAAGTTGAATGCCGGCTTTAGCATCAAAGATACTGGAACGGGGGTCGGTGATAAAGTCACTCGATACCACTTCCTCATCGGTGTAACCGAGGATACCTTTCATCGGTCCTTCGCTGGCGGCTTTCATAGCGGCGCAGATTTCCTCGTAACTGGTGGCTTTTTCGGTTTTAAAGGTTAAATCCACCGCCGAAACGTTGGGAGTTGGCACACGGAAGGCCATACCGGTTAATTTGCCTTTTAGGGAGGGAATAACTAGGGTTACTGCTTTGGCTGCCCCCGTGGAGGAGGGGATAATATTTTGACCGGCGCCGCGACCACCGCGCCAATCTTTTTTCGATGGACCGTCCACGGTGGGTTGAGTGGCGGTCATCGAGTGTACCGTGGTCATTAATCCTTCCGCTAGTCCGAAGTTATCGTTAATAACTTTGGTGATCGGGGCTAAACAATTGGTGGTACAACTAGCGTTAGAGACGATCAGATCCTTAGCGGGATCGTACTCATTGTCGTTAACCCCTAGTACAATAGTACGAATTTTGTCGGGATCTTTGGTGGGTGCGGAGATAACCACCCGTTTGGCCCCGGCTTCTAGGTGTTTTCCTGCCCCTTCGGCGGTGGTAAATAAACCAGTGGACTCGACCACATAATCGGCCCCGGTTGCACCCCAGGGCAGTTGGGCGGGGTCTTTGATGGAATAACAGGGGATAAACTTACCATCCACGACGATGCCATCTTCTTTTGCTTCTACCGTACCCTGAAAACGTCCGTGGGTGGAGTCGTATTTGAGCAGATAGGCAATATTATCGGAGGGAACCAGATCATTTATACCAACAAACTCGAAATCAGGATTTTGGATACCCGCCCTAAAAACGAGGCGACCGATACGACCGAATCCGTTGATGGCGACTCTTACTTTTGTCATGAAAAAAACTCCTTTGCAGCTGCGATAAGCTTAGGCACGATCAAGAAAAAACAATCCGAGAATTGATTAGCCTGTAGAGAATCACTATATATGCTAATCAGCTTTTATTGATCGCTAGATGAAGTATAGAAAGATTTTAAGTTTCAGTGCTTCCAAGATAAAAAATAATAAATTTTCTACCCTAGTCTTCCCCGCCACCGGCATCGAGAAAACCTGATTAGGCCTTGGCCGACCAACGAGAGTCTGATTATATAGCCTTTTGGGAAAAGTTGACATTAAAAAATCATTAAAAGCTTTCTGAGAATTTGTGGATTCCTAAGTTAAGAACATATTAATATGCCTTTAAAAGCCATTTAAAAACCCCGCCCGACTGACATAAATTCCCCTAGCCGGATTGGCAAAATATAGCTTATTTTAATAGTTTTTTACGCTCCGAAAGGTTAGACTCTTGATTACAGTTTGAAAACTGACCGAGGGTTAACCCTCTCGATAATCTGGAGAAATTGTCTATCAACTCTCTTAATCTCATCCTTCATAGATATTGGAGAAATATTCATGGTATCCGCACCAGAAAGACCCTTAACAGAACAAAATCCCCTTTCTCAAGACGAACTCTACAAAACCCATGCCTATTGGCGCGCTTGTAACTATTTAGCTGTAGGTATGATTTATCTGCGCGATAATCCCCTGCTCAAAGAACATCTTAAACCAGAACACGTTAAGTATCGTTTACTTGGTCACTGGGGAGCAAGTCCGGCCTTAAGTTTTACCTACGTTCACCTCAACCGTTTAATCAAAAAATACGACCTCGATATGATTTTTATGGCCGGTCCTGGCCATGGGGCGCCGGGGGTACTCGGTCCGGTTTATCTAGAAGGAACCTATTCGGAAATTTACCCCGATAAAAGTGAAGACGAGGAAGGATTACAAAAATTCTTTAAACAATTTTCTTTTCCCGGTCACATCGGTAGTCACGTCACCCCCGAAACCCCCGGTTCTATCCATGAGGGCGGCGAACTGGGTTATAGTGTTTCCCATGCCTACGGTTCTGTTTTTGACAATCCCGACCTCATTACGGCCGTGGTGGTGGGTGATGGGGAAGCAGAAACCGGTCCCCTTGCCACCGCATGGCACTCGAATAAATTCCTTAACCCGATTCGCGATGGTGCGGTACTGCCAATTTTAAACTTAAACGGTTATAAAATCGCTAATCCCACCATTCTCTCCCGTATTTCGACGCACGAGTTAGAAAGTCTCTTTGTCGGTTACGGTTACACTCCCTACATCGTCGAATGTAAGGAAGATGAAGACCTCATGCACTGCCATCAAAAAATGGCCGCTACCCTAGAACACTGTATCAATCAGATTCGCTTCTATCAACAGGAAGCTCGCAGCACGGGTATTGCTAAACGTTACCCCTGGCCGATGATTATCCTCCGGTCCCCCAAGGGTTGGACGGGCCCGAAAAATGTTGATGGTCATAAAGTAGAAGGATTCTGGCGCGCTCACCAAGTCCCCATGGGGGCCATGCAGGAAAACCCCGAACACTTGAGAAAATTAGAGGAGTGGATGAAAAGCTATAACCCGGAGGAATTATTTGACTATACCACGGGTAAATTTAAGCCAGAATTTAAAGAACTCGCTCCTAGGGGTCATCGTCGCATGAGTGCTAACCCGCACGCTAACGGCGGATTGCTGCGTAAAGACCTAAAAATGCCCGATTTTCGTCAATATGCCGTGGCCGTCACCCACCCGGGCCAAGTGGAAACGGAAAACACGGGAGTGATGGGGGTATTTTTGCGGGATGTAATGCGAAATAATATGACTAATTTTCGCGTTTTTGGTCCCGATGAAACTGCTTCTAATCGTTTATCTGCTCTCTATGAAGTGACTAAAAAAGCTTGGTTAGCCGATACCTATCCGGAGGATTTAGATGGTAGCCAATTGTCTCCCGATGGTCGTGTGATGGAGATGCTGAGTGAACATACTTTAGTCGGTTGGTTAGAGGGTTATTTATTATCCGGTCGTCACGGTTTATTTCACTCCTACGAAGCTTTTGCCCACGTTATCGATTCCATGTTCAACCAACACGCTAAATGGCTCGATATCTGCAAAAATCATGTGCCTTGGCGCGCTTCTGTTTCCTCTTGGAATCTGTTATTATCCTCGGTGGTTTGGCGGCAGGATCACAATGGTTTTAGTCACCAAGACCCCGGTTTTATCGATTTAGTAACCAATAAAAGTGCCGACGTGGTGCGGGTTTATCTTCCCCCCGATGGTAACTGTTTATTAAGTGTGGCTAACCACTGTCTCAAGAGCAAGGATTACACTAATATTATCGTTGCTGATAAACAGAAACACCTGCAATACTTGACCATTGAAGAAGCAATTAAACACTGCACAAAAGGTATCGGTATTTGGGATTGGGCTAGTAACGATGATGACGGAAAAAATCCCGATGAACCAGATGTAATTATGGCTTGCTGTGGGGATATTGTTACTAAAGAATCTTTAGCGGCAACGGCAATTCTGCGGGAGGAATTACCTTACTTAAAAGTTCGCTTTATCAACGTGGTTGATCTGTTTAAATTACAGTCGGAAAGTGAACACCCCCATGGTTTATCGGAACGGGATTTTGATAGCTTATTTACCACTGATAAGCCAATTATCTTTAATTTCCACGGTTATCCTTGGCTGATTCATAAACTTACCTACCGTCGCAGTAATCAAGAACGTATTCATGTGCGCGGTTACAAAGAAGAAGGGAATATTAATACTCCCCTAGAATTAGCGATTCGTAACCAAGTTGATCGTTTTCATTTAGTAATTGATGTCATTAATTGCGTGCCGAAATTAGGTTCTGCTGCCGGTCATGTGAAAGAACGGATGAAAAATGCTATTATCGACAATCTCGATTATGCTTTTACCAATGGCATCGATAAGGAGGAGATTACTAACTGGAAATGGACCTATTAATTAATTAGGCTAGAAAGTGGTTTAGGTGATGATAATTTGGCGTTGCTGATTTTAAGTAGGAATTGTCCTCTAGGTACTTTTTAAAACCTAGGGCTAGGCTAACTGGTGGATAGGATGCACAATTAGTATTCAGATCTTGATTCAGCAACGCCGTTCATACCAGCAATGATTTGTCCGATGTCTTGAGGAGTAGCACCTGTTGCCAACAACAAGCGGAGCAGCAATTCCAGTGAAACTGACGGTAGAGCTAACTTGATTTCAATAAGGATAATCTCTTCAGGTGTTAACTCTAAAAAATCGGAAAAGGTTCCGATTTTCCAGCCTTTTGAGTCCAAAAGCCCTTTTTAGTCTGTTTTAAACTAAGTCACAACAATTCGATGAGTAGCGACTCTCCTATCAGCAGATTACTCAATTGTTATCAACTTTGTTGCTTGGGGGAGCAGCCCATTTATGCCAAAATATAAAAGCGATCGCTAAAAATAAGTGATTAAATTTATCCAATATGACAAGCGGAGACAAGTAATTTAGCTTTACTCTCGCCTCTAAGAAGAAATTAAGCCAGAGATTTAGTCAATTTAGTCAAGAATAATCGGTTAGAGGTGAGAAATCAGGGGTCTGATTTCTTCCATGTCTGAAATTTCTCAATTTCTCGGAATAAATTTGAGTACCAAAATCAGGGTAAATAGCCCAAATATCAACTTAATAAAGTTTTAATAGACATTTAATCCCTAATAGATTAATCTTACTTTTTTTAAAGCCGATATGCTGCCTCGCTAATCCTTTTAAGACTTGAAAACTTGGTATTCTGTCAGGGGTTGGCCGTGAGAGAGGTCAATTTTCAAGGATAATTTGTAACAGAGTGTTGAAAATTCCTTTAATCTTAGTTATGAGCGATCGCCCACCAGAACTAACCCTAGCCGACCAGGCCCCTGCCAACTACGAATGTCGCTCCTGCGGCTACGTTTACGACCCCAGCAAGGGAGATAGTAAAACCAACACTCCCGCTGGAACCCCCTTCGAGGAATTGCCAGAAACTTGGCGCTGTCCCGTGTGTGGTGTGCGTCGTTCCCAATTTATCAACATCGGAGCTAAAGATGCTCCTTCGGGATTCCAAGAAAATCTTAGCTATGGTTTTGGAGTCAATCGTCTCACTCCCGCACAAAAAAATATTTTGATTTTCGGGGCTTTAGCGCTAGGATTTGTTTTCTTTATTAGTTTATATGGTTTAAACTAACTCAAGCACTCATTATCTTTAATCCAACGGCTCTTATGAGCCTGTAACCTATCGAGTACAAACCTTAATCCGTCCCGATTTCTTGACCAATACCTCTGAACCATTGATGAGAAAACTGAAACAATTCGTAATAGTTCTAGCTGTAGCCTTTTTCTGCTTTAGCTGTAGTAGTGTGCCATCCCTGAGCAGTAGTCCTTGGCAAATCCTCACCCTCGACACTGACTCCACTTTTGCCGATATCGCCTTTACCGACGACCCGCAGCACGGTTGGTTAGTGGGAACCAAATCTACCCTCTTTGAAACCACCGATGGGGGGGACAGCTGGCAGCAAAAAGTCCTCAACCTTGGCGACGAAAAAGTTAGCTTTAGCGCCGTCAGTTTCCACGACCAAGAGGGTTGGATTGTCGGTAAACCCTCGATTCTTCTCCATAGCGAAGACGGGGGCGGCAGCTGGTCCCGTATCCCCTTAAGTGAAAAATTACCCGGTTCCCCCTACGGAATTATCGCCCTGAACGACAAAACCGCCGAAATGGTCACGGATTTAGGTGCTATCTACCGCAGCAAAGACGGGGGCAAAACTTGGCAAGCTTTAGTGGAAGGTGCCGTGGGTGTGGCCCGGACAATTGTTCGTTCCCATGATGGTAAATATGTGGCCGTTTCCGCACGCGGGAACTTTTATTCCACTTGGGAACCGGGGTCAACAGAATGGCAACCCCACAATCGTCTTTCTTCCCGCCGCTTACAAAAAGTCGGTTATGGTGAAAATGGGGAACTGTGGGCCCTGGCCCGGGGTGGTCAACTACAATTTACTAGCCCCAATGATCTCGATACATGGGAAGATAAGGTATTCCCCGAGTTTTCCACCAGTTGGGGACTTTTGGACCTCAACTACCGCACCCCCGAAGAAATTTGGGTCGCTGGTGGTAGCGGCAATCTGTTGGTCAGTGATGACGGCGGCCAATCTTGGGAAAAAGATCGCGCGGTGGAAAGTGTCCCCTCCAATCTCTATCGAATTGTTTTTATCAATTCCGACAAGGGTTTTGTCTTGGGACAAAATGGGGTTTTACTGAAATATAATCCCCCTAGCGAACCGGCCTAAAACTTGTCTCAGGGTCAAGAAAGTCTCTATTATAGAGATTGAATTTTTCAAGTCCTATCATTCCGAGGAGAACCGTCCATGTCAGGTAGTACCGGCGAACGTCCTTTTGGCGATATCGTTACCAGTATTCGTTACTGGATTATCCATAGCATCACCATCCCCATGCTCTTTATCGCGGGTTGGTTATTCGTGAGTACTGGTTTAGCTTACGATGTTTTTGGCACTCCCCGTCCCGATGAGTATTACACTCAAGAGCGTCAAGAATTACCGATCATTAATGATCGCTTTGAGGCCAAAAATCAAATCGAGCAGTTTAATCAGTAGTTTACTTTAATTAAGGATAAAAACAATGGCTAGTGGTAATCCCAATCAACCCATTTCTTACCCCATTTTCACCGTTCGCTGGTTGGCAGTTCATACCTTAGCGGTCCCCACTGTCTTCTTTATCGGTGCAATTGCGGCAATGCAGTTTATTCAACGCTAGGAGAACAATTATGGAAAGAACACCTAATCCGAATCGGCAAGCTGTCGAGTTAAATCGTACTTCTCTTTACCTAGGTTTACTCCTAGTTGCTGTCTTGGGAATTTTATTTTCCAGCTATTTCTTTAACTAATTAGTCCCGATTTATTGTCATCGCAATTAGGAGGTGTTATTCATGTTCGCAGAAGGTCGTATTCCTTTGTGGTTAGTCGCCACCATCGCCGGTCTAGGCGTTATCGCCGTGGTTGGTCTTTTCTTCTACGGAGCTTACGCCGGTTTAGGTTCCTCTCTGTAATTCCATTCCGGGTAATTTTCCCCAGCAAAAAGCCGCTAGTTATTTCTTTAAACTGGCGGTTTTTTCAGTATTCGGTTAAAAGTAAAGCTCGATCGAACTTTAATACCAAATCCGTTTTTAATAGTGTGATTAACTCTCAAGTTATGAATTGTTTCTCCCTGCTCCCCACTCCCTTCTCCCCACACCCCACACCCCACACCCTGCCCCCACGAAAAACTTTTTCAGCATACCCTAATTAAAAAAAGGAGTCAAAGACTTGACTCCTTTAGTTATAGGGATGATTTAGCTAAAACTAAACTTCTTGTTTACGAGTGCTAAGATCACCCAATTTTTGGAATAAACCGAATTCCACTTGTTCTTCCAGATCCGGATCTACCCCGGCGAATACGTCGCGGTAGATGGTACGAGAACCGTGCCAGATGTGACCGAAGAAGAATAGTAAAGCAAAGACAGCATGACCGAAAGTAAACCAACCTCTCGGAGAAGTGCGGAATACCCCGTCAGACTTGAGGGTTTCGGTGTCAAACTCGAAAGCTTCACCGAGTTGCGCTCTACGCGCAAATTTCTTCACATCAGCAGGATCGCTGAAGACCTGACCATCGAGAGAGCCACCGTAGAAAGAAACGGTGACACCACTTTGTTCGATACTCAGTTTCGATTCCGCACGACGGAAAGGAATATCAGCGCGAACGATACCTTCCGAGTCAGTCAGGACAACGGGGAAGGTTTCAAAGAAGTTAGGCATCCGACGCACGCTGAGGACGCGACCTTCGCCATCTTTGAAAACAGGGTGTCCTAACCAAGATTTAGCGATACCGTCACCGCTATCCATGGCACCAGTACGGAATAAACCACCTTTAGCGGGGCTATTACCGACATAATCATAGAAAGCCAGTTTTTCGGGGATTGCTTGGTAAGCTTCGGCGATGGTGGCCCCATTGGCGATGCTGGCCTCCACACGACGCTCAATTTCTTCTTGGAAATAGCCCTTATCCCATTGGTAACGGGTCGGGCCAAAGAGTTCGATCGGGGTAGTAGCATTACCGTACCACATGGTTCCAGCCACGACGAAAGCGGCAAAGAAAACAGCGGCGATACTGCTAGAAAGCACCGTTTCGATATTACCCATTCTCAAGGCTTTATAGAGTCTTTCGGGGGGACGAACGGTTAAATGGAATAAACCGGCGATAATCCCGACGATACCCGCGGCAATGTGGTGAGCCACCACACCCCCGGGGTTAAAGGGGTTAAAACCAGCCGGTCCCCATTCGGGAGCTACGGGCTGCACATGACCAGTTAAACCGTAGGCATCGGAAACCCACATCCCGGGACCCCAAAGGCCTGTTTGATGGAAAGCACCGAAACCAAAGCAAAGTAAACCGGATAAGAACAGGTGAATACCGAACATTTTCGGTAAATCGAGGGCAGATTCGCCCGTGCGGGGATCGATAAATAATTCTAAATCCCAGAAAACCCAGTGCCAAACCGCCGCTAGGAATAGCAGACCGGATAAGACGATATGAGCGGCGGCAACGCCTTCAAAAGACCAGAAACCGGGGTCAACACCAGTTTCGCCGGTGACGCTCCAGCCACCCCAAGAACCAGTGACACCTAAACGGGCCATGAAGGGCAGCACGAACATTCCTTGCCGCCACATCGGGTTTAATACGGGGTCACTGGGGTCGAAAATAGCAAGCTCATAGAGGGCCATGGAGCCAGCCCAACCCGCTACCAGTGCGGTGTGCATCAGGTGAACGGAAATTAAACGGCCCGGGTCGTTGAGAACGACTGTGTGTACTCGATACCAAGGTAGTCCCATTGACTACGCTCCTCCTATTGACAATTTAGTGTCCACTTAGACGCTTTTTATATTCAGGGTCAAAATATAAGCCCAACACTCTCGACGGTTAAGTGCAAGAGTTAGCCGACCTACATTATCCCTTGAAAAGTGTATCTATTCTAAAGAAGTGTAACTATTGTTAGAACAGATTTCAAGTCTTTGCGATCGATCTTCCGCCAGAATAGTCCAGATAGGGGTGTAGGGTGTGGGGTGTGGGGAGAAGGGTGTAGGGTGTAGGGTGTGGGGAGATGGGGTGTGGGGTGTAGGGTGTAGGGTGTAGGGTGTAGGGTGTGGGCTGTGGGCTGTGGGGAGATGGGGAATTATGACTGATAACTGATAACTGATAACTGATAACTGATTACTTCCTCAGCAATTCTTCGGCATTTTGCAGGATTTCGAGGACTTGTTCGGCACTAATCAAGCGTTTTAGCACCACTTGCCCAATGGTGGGGACAGTATCGGCAATTTCGGCACTCTTGGGGGCAACTTCCACCATAATCACGGCTTCTTCCACCTTATAAAGCCATAAAACCTGTTCTCCCTCTAAAATACCGATATTTAATCGCTCTATCTGCGGTGGTCGTCGCCAACTACTCGCATGATCCCACAAACCGCCAAATTCCCACACCCGTCCTATTGTCCAACCTGCCGTTAAGAAAAAATATTTCACTTTAGTTACTCAATCTAGAATCAATCTCTAGCTTTCTGGCTTAATTAGTTTTCAGCCGTCAAATTTTATCAAAAAACTGCTAACGTCCCGTTAATTTCACCACCCCAATGCCCCCAAAGTATAGACCCAAGACCGCCCCTGCTAACAGGGATTGGGTGAGAGGATCTGTGGAAGGGGTTAAAATCGCGCCTAAAATCACTGCCCCTAAAACCACGAAACGCCACCCCGATAACATTGTTTGCGAGGAAATAATGCCTAAAAAGCTCAAAATCAATTGAATAACGGGAATTTGAAAGGCGATGCCGGTACTAAAAAGTAAAAGTAAGACAAATTCAAAATAGCGCTCGATCGACCAAGCTTGTTCGACCACTTCCGCCCCATAACTGACAAAAAAGTTTAAAGCGGCGGGAATCAGGGCAATATAGGCAAAAAATAAACCAGCAAAAAATAAAACACTCGATCCTAACACTACCGGGACAATTAAACGCCGTTCGCGACGGGTTAACCCCGGCAGCACAAAGAGGATAATTTGCAAGAGAATGACGGGACTAGCCACCAGTATGCCGCTATATCCAGCTACTTTTAGGGAGACGAAAAAAAATTCTCCCGGAGCTAACTGCAAAAATTTTACTCCTTGGGCGGGAACTTCCAGCACTTGCACTAGGGGTTTAACGAAGATAAAACATCCCACCGCACCTACAGCCACGGCAATTAAACTATAAAAAATCCGGCGCCGCAACTCCTCCAAGTGGTCAAATAAGGACATTTCCACTTCTCCGGGTAACTCATCGAGGAATTCAGGACTGTCTGGGGGTGGGGTTTTTACTTCTGTCGATGACATGGCTTTGGCTCGATCGTTCTCTACTCAAGCCTTTATCCTAGCATTGTTGACCCTTGGCTATCAGCCGTCAGCTATCAGTTACCAGTTATCAGTTATCAGATGTAAGTTTTTAGTGGACAGTCTTAATCAGGGGTCATTGATCAGATAAGAGAAGAGAATAGCAAGTGAGCAGCATTAAATGGCAGTTTTCTGCTGTCTTTTCCCTGATTACTGCTTACTGTTTACTGATATCAGACGTGAGTTTTTAGTGGACAGTCTTAATCAGGGGTCATTGATCAGATAAGAGAAGAGAATAGCAAGTGAGCAGGATTAAATGGCAGTTTTCTGCGGTCTTTTCACTGATTACTGCTTACTGTTTACTGATCACTGAAAAAAGCTCCCAGTCCCTAATCACTTTAAAAAAATTTGCTATGATATAGGGACTTGTTTAGTATTTGGTAAAAATAACCATAAATCCTACCGTGTTCACAACTGTTCAACCCGCAAATCGATCGAGCTTACCTGATGACCTATTTACAGCAATTAAAGAGCTTAAACGGGAATTAAACGCTGTTATTCTGGCTCACTACTATCAAAATTCTGACATACAGGATATAGCTGATTATATTGGTGATTCTCTAGGTTTATCCCAGCAGGCTGCCCAAACCCCGGCAGACGTGATCGTATTTGCGGGGGTTCACTTCATGGGAGAGACAGCTAAAATCTTAAATCCGGATAAGTTAGTATTGCTGCCGGATTTAGATGCGGGATGTTCTTTAGCTGATAGTTGTCATCCTAAAGATTTTGCTCGTTTTAAAGCCCAATATCCCGATCATATCGTGATTTCCTATATCAATTGCAGTGCAGAAATTAAAGCCATGAGTGATATTATCTGCACAAGTTCCAATGCAGTCAAAATAGTTAACCAAATCCCTGCCCATCAACCGATTATCTTCGCTCCTGATCGCAATTTAGGCCGTTACGTCAGTCAGCAAACTGGTAGAGATTTAGTTCTTTGGCAGGGTAGTTGTATTGTCCATGAAACTTTTTCCGAACGCAAGATAATAGAATTAAAAGTCGCCCATCCCCAAGCAAAAATTATCGCCCATCCTGAGTGTGAACCATCGGTTTTACGCCATGCCGATTATATTGGTTCTACGACGGCACTATTAAATTATTCTCTAAAAAGTTCTGAAAAAACCTTTATTGTCGTCACAGAACCTGGAATTATTCACCAGATGCAAAAATCGGCCCCGGAGAAAATATTTATACCCGCACCAGCTTTGAATAACTGTGCTTGTAATGAGTGTCCCTACATGAGACTGAACACTCTCGACAAGTTGTATCTCTGTATGCGAGATAAAACTCCAGAAATTACTATTTCTGAAGATTTAAGAGTTAAGGCACTGTTGCCGATTCAAAGAATGTTAGAAATGTCTTAATCAGTTATCAGTTATCAGATGTGAGTTCTCAGTTCATGAGACATATCCAAAAATTATAACTCAATCAGAGCTTGTTTTGATAATTTGTACTAATAAGTAGTTCGATACTAAAATGTATATCTATTATTGCCAGTTCAATTTAAGTAGGTAGGCGAAAAAACTTATAAAATAGTAGAAAACCCTTTGTGGAGGAGGAATAAAACCTTGCCAGCCCCTCTAAAAATTGATTTAAGTGAAGAAGAAGACAAAAACTTGCAGGAATTCCTTATAGAGTCAAGGAGAGAGCCGAAATCATTCGACTTAGGCATTATGGATGGTCAGTGGAGAAGATAGCCCAATATTAAGGGAAAATCGCCCCACACCGTGCGAGATTGCTTCCATCGTTGGAAAAAGCGAGGAATGGAAGGATTGTGGGAAAAAATGGGAAGAGGAAGAAAAAAG
>NZ_JAPZSO010000192.1:0-2681 GCF_027531715.1 Microcystis sp. LE19-8.1F
GTGGGGTGTGGGGTGTGGGGTGTGGGGTGTGGGGTGTGGGGTGTGGGGTGTGGGGTGTGGGGTGTGGGGTGTGGGGTGTGGGGTGTGGGGTGTGGGGTGTGGGGTGTGGGGTGTGGGGTGTGGGGTGTGGGGTGTGGGGAGAATAAATAAAACTAATCTTCTGACGACTGACGACCGACGACCGACGACCGACGACCGACGGCTAAAATAACTGACTCGGTCTCCCTCCCCGGTCAAGATTGAAAGCGATAAGCTAGAGTGTGAGAAGTGAAAACCTTTTAATCTCGTTTCGCCCCTAGAGGATAATAGCTCGATGTTGCGAATTATCACAGAGCCATGGTCAGCCAGAACGGAACTGAGACGAATTCGGGAACGGTTCGACGATCCGGAAATTCGGGAAAAAGAATCGCTTGTCCGAGAGATTGTCGATCAGGTGCGACTTGCTGGCGATCGCTCGTTGGTGGATTACACAGAAAAATTCTATCAACAGTCCCTTAATCTACAGCAACTGAAGGTGAGTGGCTCGGAACTCGATGCTGCTTATCAACAGGTGTCGCAGGACTTATTAAATGCGATCGCTGTTGCCTGTGAAAAAATGGAGGCTTTTCACCGTCAGCGTCTTCCCAAAGCTTGGGTCCAGTTTCCTGAGGATGGTACGGTTCGGGGGAAACGTTATCAACCAGTTAACAGTGTGGGAATTGTCGTTCCCGATGGTAAACGAGCCTATCTCAGTTTATTGCTCCAACAGGCGATTCCTGCCAAAATAGCGGGGGTTAAACGGATTGTCATGGTATCCCCCGCCGATGAGGATTTACGCATCCATCCGGCGATTTTAGTGGCAGCCCAATCGGTGGGTATTAGTGAGATTTATCGGGTGGCTGGACCACAGGCGATCGCCGCTTTAGCCTACGGCACAAAAACGATCGCTCCCGTGGAGATGATTGCCGGAATAGGTGATTTTTATACTAATTTGGCTAAAAAACTGGTTTCTGACCATGTAAAAATCGATTATCTCTCTATTACTTCTGATTTAGTTATTATTGCCGATAATCAAGCTAATCCCAGACAGTTGGCCCTAGATCTATTAGCGCAAGCGGAACAGTATTCTCTAGCGGCTGCGATTTTATTGACGACGGATAAGGCTTTGGCGTTAATAGTACAGGAAGAAGTACAAAAACAGTTACAGGTACATCCCCAGAGATTGTTAACGGAAAAAGCGATCGCTCATTATGGCTTAATCGTGGTGGTGGAATCATTGGAAAAAGCGATCGAATTATCGAATCTTTTTGCTCCCACCCATTTATCCTTAATGATCGATGAGCCTTGGGAAAAGCTATCTTCTGTGAGACAATCGGGAACTATTCTCCTCGGTTCCACTACTCCAAAAGCGGTGGCTGATTATTTGGGTTGTCCTGTGGGAGTGGAAACTTTTCTCGATTCCGCCACTTTGATCGAATATCCTGCCGATTCTTTCGCCTCCATAGCCCACAATCTGCAAATATTAGCGCAAGCGGAGGGATTTACGGCAACGGACGGGGCTATAGAATCCCGAGGTCGCGACGGAACCGAGAAAAACTAAGCTGTTGTAGGCTTTACCGTTGCAATGGCTGGCGGCGGTGTCTCCGTCCAGAACACCAACCGGTTCTAGTACCCGGTAGAAGGTTCCGCACTTCCCCCTCTCTAGCCACAAAAAAAAGCGTTAAGCTTAACCTTAACGCCTGTTTTCGATTTAATGGCAGTGACTAGCTCTTGCGACGAGCGAAAGCACCAGCACCAACAACGGCTAAGATACCGAGTATAGCAGAGGGTTCGGGGACATCAGCTGTGGGGGTTTGGGGGGGAGAAGCAAAGGTACTAGAGGCGTTAACTACACCACCCGGACCGCCGACTTGGTTGAGGTTAACGAGAAGGCTAGAGGGAGTGGGATTAAAACCATTTCCAGTGGTTGTACCTTGGATCAGCAGATCCAAGGTATCTACATTACCCGGAGCAGAATTGGTTGTAAAGGATGTGGCGGTGAAAGTAGCCGTGCCAGAGGCGGTAGTAAAGGTTACGGTAAAAGCACCGGCACCGGGAACACCATCCGCTTCAGAGAAGTCGAAGGTCAGGGGAGAGAGAGCTACAGACGAACCAATGGCAACCGCTAGAGGGCCAGAGAAAAAGTCGTTGGGGTTACCCAGATAAGTTGGTTGGTTGGTATTGACCAAGTTTATATTAGGAAAGGTAAGTGAGGTGGCATTGGATAGATTAGGGCCCGCATAAGAAACTGTACCCACTGGAACATAGCCAATGTTAGCATTTAATTGAGCAGCCTGAGCAGCACCGGCAAAGCCGAAAGCCGCAACGCTGCCCGCAATGGCGAGAGCGCCAGTGGTTAGTTGTCTAGAGATGTTGGTAGTCATTTTGAGTTGTTTGTTGTTTTTTGTTAGAACAAAACACATAGAGGTCTGTACTCTATACCATTAGAACTTCAGATCAGGCAAAATATTCTAAAGATTTCATAAAAACCGATAAAATAGACAATTTTCCTCAACCAGTGTACATAAGTACCTAAGCAAAATTAATTACACATCCAAGCCGTCACCCGTCAGCCAAAAGCTTTTTGCTGTGACCAGTAAACAGTGAACTAAAAATTCAAATCTGATCCCTGATAGCTGTCCCGGAGTCCCCGTCTCCTGACG
>NZ_JAPZSO010000033.1:0-4079 GCF_027531715.1 Microcystis sp. LE19-8.1F
GTTGAGTCGATGGATATTTTTTCGGAACTTGCCCTTTCTTTGATACGCCTCAAACCCCAGAAAAACCCTTATTTCTCCAAAGGGTTAACGGCTATGAGCCTTATCAAGCAAGCTCTTTAACCTTTCTGTCACCCCTTGAGACTCATAATAGAAAGTCGAAAAACCACTGTCAGGATTCTGGTGGTCAGTTGGTCATTAATCCCAGTCAGATTCTTTCACAGACCAGTGCTGGGATTTTATTGATTGTTGCCAGAGGGAAAATCCAGGGACGTTTACAGGTAAAATAGGCCCGTTATTCTTCCTCCTCAACGGTTGTAGGGAATTTCATACTGGCCCAAGTTAACTGTTTTTGCTGGTCTTTTTCCGGTTCACTAAAACTGTCTTTGAGTTGTTCTTTCACCTGAGCAATATTGCCACTTTGAGCGGCATTCTTTAGATCATAGATATAACGAGCATTTTCGATCGCTTCCTCTTTACTACGAGAACTAGATTCAAAGCATTTTTCTAGGTCTTTGTAAATACCCTTGCGAGAGATTTTGAGAAAATATTGACGTTCCGTATCGATCAGTTTAGCCAATAATTCTAGGTGCATGGAATCCTCGGCACAGATATCCGCGAGGATATCCCATTCTTCACTCCCCAAAAGATTATTATCCGCCCCCGGTCGCGGGTCTTGAAAATTTTCTCCAGTCACTTGTTTATAAATCTTCGGTAATTGGTCATCAAATTCGTGCTTTTCTTCCCTCCAAATCCGGCGAATTTCGCTGAGTTCCTCCGTGGTAATTAGGGTAATATCTTTCATATCCTCTGGCGCATTAGTACGCACGCTCTGCTGTGCCTC
Source organism: Microcystis sp. LE19-8.1F (assembly GCF_027531715.1). Taxonomy (NCBI): domain Bacteria; kingdom Bacillati; phylum Cyanobacteriota; class Cyanophyceae; order Chroococcales; family Microcystaceae; genus Microcystis; species Microcystis sp. LE19-8.1F. The sequence goes on from NZ_JAPZSO010000033.1 coordinate 842, forward strand.
TAATACCCTTCTCAGCCAATATTCCCGCCATTGTTTAGTATAAGGGCCGGGTATCGGTTCGATCGATATTTCTCCATTTAAGTTTCTTTCAAATAATTGTACTTTCCCAAAGATACGACGAAAATCCCGTTTTGGTCGGTCATCTTCTATATCCAATTCGTTGCGAAGGTCTAAAAGTGGTTGTAACCATTCTTTTTCCTCGTCATTCTGTATCATTGCCTCCATCGATTTATCTTTATTCACCATCGTACACACCCAACAACCAAAGCGCGAATCTCCACAGCTAGGAGTGGAAGTATCTACCACTAGGGGACATTCATTATCCGCAGTTGCTCCTCGATACATTGCTAATAATTCTTTGTTGTCTCCTCCCCAGGGATTTTCCCACTGCATTAAGTACATCCATACTTCATCAGTACGCCAATCTTCTATGGGAGTATAAATCAAAGAGTTGATTAAACGTCCATTGGGGCTTAATCTGTCACGAACTCTACCTATTTCATGTTTTTTCATGGTGATTGCTCGCGCTTGACTTTCAGCCTTCCTAATTCCTAGCACAACAATAGTTTCACAATGAACTCTGACTAAATTGCGAATAAAGTTATTGACAGGCTGAATTTTCATGCGATCAGTACACCAACGAAAGCCGTGCCTTGGAGCAGGATATCCTTTTCCTATCAAACAAACCCAGAAAGTAGCGTTAACTTCAGGATGCAGTAGATGCGATTTAACAGGCATTTGTTGCTGTTTTGCCGCTTCTGTAAGCTGTCTAATACATCTGCGTACCCAAGTAGAAACAATTGGGTTTTCAACAAAAGTATCGGTAGTGATCACATGAATGGTTTTGTGTCGCTTCTCTAATGGTAAGGATGCGATCGCATTCCAGATTAACTGCAATATGCTTGTACTATCTTTTCCCCATGATACTCCCACAACCCAAGGAATAGTATCTGCACAGTATAATTCCTGTATTTCTTGAGTTAAATAATTTAAATCCTCGACAAACTCCGCAATAGTACGGATAGGCGACTTATCTGATTTGAGGGTATCTGTCATAAAAATCCATACTGAGTGTCTCAAGGATGACTACAGAGTTTCGCCTAAAGATGAAGTATGACGGGATTTGGCATCATCCCCGCACGATCAGCTGCTGTTCCTTGTTCCCTATTCTGGCGTTTCCTATTCCCCAAAACGAAAACTTCGTGCCTCATCATTAAGATAACTGCTATAATGTTATGAGTATTGAGTGTTTTTTGGTGTTTTTTCTATTATGTCTGATATTGCACCTCATTCTTCAGATTTGACTCAACAACTGAATCAGGTACTGGAATACTACTTTTCTGAGCATTACAGAGAGAAATGCTATCTTGGGCTAGTTTTCCAACAAGGAAAACGAAAAATGGTTCAAATAAATGTTGCCGCTCATGATTTACCAACCTTGCTTCAAGCAAAGCCATCTACAGGGAACGATCCCGATTCAGGAAAAAATCGCCCAGAGGTTCAAGGACATACAGAGGAAGTTAAAGAATATATCCTTAAGCGGATTAAACAAGATAAACCATGGATTTTAGGAACTCTAACAGCTAATGTTGATCCAGAAAAAATTAAGCTGATCGATCTTGCTCGTGGGCTATGCTTGGTTATAATCGGACGTGGAATCAAATTAGATATTACAGATGGTCAACATCGTAAACGCGCTATTCACGAATTGATTACGAATTCTGAGGGGGAACTAATCGGTGATAATGATTTTCCTATTACTTTGGTATTGGAAGGGGATTTTAGACAATGCCAAACCGATTTTAGAGATATGGCTCAAACAAGGCCTTTAGATAAATCGTTACTCCTGTCCTTTGGGGAATTTGAAGGACGGGTGGGTATTACCAAAAATTTACTCCATCAAGTTTCTATGTTTGCCGATAAAACAGAAGCTATCAAAGATCACCCTTCGTTAAAAAAGAAACTTATCTATACCTTTAACTATGTGGCAAAATTAGTAAGTTTAGCATTTGATAACGACATTAATTCTGATTTAACAGAGATAAATGTTGAAGAATCATCTGAGGCTTTATTTAAATGTTTAAATCAGTTTTTTTCTGAGTGTTCTCAAACTAGAGCAATAGCAGAGAATAGCACAGATAAATTAACCGTTGATCAGTTAACTCAATTTCAGATAAGTTGTATCTTAGGACGTAGCGTAGGCTTAGAAATATTAGGATACTTGTTGTATGATATTTACGATGAAAATAACAACAGTTTTGATAGGGCTAAAATTTCATTGTTGGCTAGATTAGACTGGGCAACTGGTAGTGATCTTTGGAGTGGAAATGTCGTTAGAATAGATCCTAACCCTAAAAAGCCAGCAAATCCTTACAGAATATCTGCGAGCATGAATATGGTAAAACTGGCAGTTTACAACGTAAAAAATCGGCTGGGATGGTTAGAAACATCTACAAGTTCTATGTTAAATTTTCAATGATCGAGCGCGGCTGACGAGCGACCGCAAGAAAAACACAGAACTTATGTACTAAGCAAAATGAGAGAGTAGTTAACCTAATGATCAAGTAATAGCAAATTGGGAATATTGCCTTAATTCTTGGCTAAGAAACCCTAAAACAATGGGTTCTGGAGGGATACCAGCTTTGAGAAGGTCTGAAGCGACTCCTTCCTCAGTACCATCTCGTTGAATCCAAAATTTCCCATCAATGATATCAACATGAATTAAACAACCATGAACCCGACGGGTAGCGCGATAAGGCCGAACATATACTGGTTCTCTACCTAAAACCATCACTAAATAGCGATCTTGTTGCCGATCGAATACCGTTTCTAAGATCACGTCACTATCTGAATAAGGAATCTGGGTATAATCATTGAAAATTTGTTCAATTAACTGCCGATCACTTACCAGTGTATCCATTCCAGAATCACCTACTGTTCGGGATCAAAAACGATTAGAGATAGTTGATATTTTTGCAATAATAGCTGACCAAGGGGTTCCTCAAAGACATCAAAAAACACAATACTATGAATCCTAAATATTAAAAAATAGGTAGCATAATTTAACTTCAAACAAACTACCCTATTTTTTATTCTAACAACAAAAAAGCACCCCCTCGCGGGAGTGCCTTTTCGTTCAGACTAGGAATTAACCATTGATAGCAGGAGCAGTCAGAGCTACAGGAGCCTGTTCACCACTAGCTAAGTCTAAGGGGAAGTTGTGAGCGTTGCGCTCGTG
>NZ_JAPZSO010000109.1:0-6388 GCF_027531715.1 Microcystis sp. LE19-8.1F
GCTTGAGCGTGAGCTTGAATTTGGGCTTTTTTGTCAGTATCCATAAGTCTCTTACTATGTAGGTGATCTACTCATAGTGTAGCTCCATCTCAGAAAACCAGATTTAAGTATTTATGCTCATGGCAAAAGTGGGATGCACTCTACTTCGTCTTTATCGGCAACGCTATAATTCTGACCGAGTAAGACTAGAAATTGGTGCTACCATGCGAAGATAAATATTCAGGGATACGGTCACGAAGCTACCAGACAATTTTAGGATAAAAATACCGACACTTATGGGGAAATCAATCAATAAAGTCCGAGGAACGGCACTGATTTTAGGGATTCTAGCGATCGCCTTCGCCTTTTTCACCAGGATTGTCAGTATTTTTGAATACGTTACCTTCGATATCGGACCGGATCCCGATCAGATTAGCGGTGCTTATCTTTGGATGGATATGTGGAAGGGAAACTTTCCTCAATTGGGACCACCAGGGGGGGGTGGAAAATATGGATTCACAATTCCCCCCCTCTATTTTTATTTAGGGTTTCCTCTAACAATTTTCGGTACTGCCCCCGAATTTCAAGTCCTTACCAATGGTCTATTTTCTTTTCTATCGATTCCCCTCTTAATCTACTTTGTTTATCAACTTTTAGAAAATGTAGAACAAGATAAACGTCTTCTCCTGTCCAGTTTGGCAGGATTTTGGTATAGCACGATTTATGCGGACTATTTTATTAATAATTTTTCATGGTGTCCTAGCCCAATACCCTTTTTCCTGCTCGTTTTTGCTTTACTCTATCGGTTCCAGATGGAAACGAGTAAGCCGCTGCTCTATCAGGCTATAGCTTGGATATTCTTCGGGATTACTGTCGCTATATTGGTGAGTTTACACAGCACCACGATGTTAATTATCCCAGTGACTTCTGTTATCGCCTCTCTATGGTTTGTTTATCGCAATCGCAAGAACACTCGTAAATGTCTTTTGCCTTTTCTATCGATTCTCTCGGCAAATCTCGCCTTAGTTATGTATTGGCATAGTGAGATAGTTGGGAGATTCGCAAATACGAGGGGAATCGTGAGAGCGCTCACGGAGAAGGGAGCAAGCGGTGAACCATCGAGCAATCTGTTCACTCGTCTATTTAAAGCGATTTGGGAAACAGTTTATCTGGGCAATCAAGTATTTTTTTTGAATGACAATATATCGATTTTCAATGTTGTAGTTTCGGTGATTTTTTTCGGCATTTCTCTATACATAGTCATCAAAAAATATCGAGGCAATAAAACACTGATCGGCTTTTTGGCGATTACTTGGATAATTTTTCTCTATGCTTCCTCTAATTATCCTAATGAGCATTTTTATTCTCATCGTAAAATCTTACTCTGGTTTGCTCCTATTCTTCTGGCGATCGCTAGTCTTGCCTATCTAAACTTTACTAAGACTTTCCACAGGATCCTCGCTCTAGTTTTAGCAATTATCATCGGCTATTCTATCGCAACTAATCTCTATTTCAATCAACGTTATCTTGCTAGTAAATACGGTTCCGAAAGACTCCTATCCGTGGCCGATACAGTGGAAATTATCAATCAGATTCCGGTTGGTTCAACCCTTTGCGATCCGGCTAAGAAAGGCAAAAGAAAAGAGCATGGTCAGTACGATTATATCGATACCTTTATGACCAAAAGAGAGCTAACGATAACCAATGCCTGCCCATCGGGTAGTTATTACATCCAGCCGAAATTTAAAATGGCTATGCAAATGAACGATTTATTTCCAATTTTTACCCTCGTCAAAACTCCCCCTCTCGATCGCCCGATGACTTCCCTTCTGGAAACCCCGGAAGCCTATCTCTATAAAATCGAGTAGAAATACCTCAACCGTGATAGCGGAATTGGATCGGGATATTCTTAGGAAGTTTTCCTTTTGGGGAGTCGATCGTCAGCAATAAGCTGTACTGCATTTGAACTGGGTATGGAAAATTTTAGTACAAATGCTCAGACCGACTCTCCCTGCTCATAGACAGTCTTAACGAGCAATTTAGCTAGTCAAAAGCTTATTACCGGTGATTACCTCATCTTGGCGGCGTATTATTGACAATATTGAGCGCATAGAGGCGAAAACGCTCTAGATCAGCTTGCAGGGTTGATTCCACCACTCGACCGAGGAAAAGATTATCCATCAATTTTCCTAACCAACCGGGTATAGCATAGGCTGCTGTCAGTCGCACAATACTCTTACCATGACGGTCATAAAAACGAATTGCCCCGCGGTTAGGTAAACCGTCCACGGATTCCCATTGAATTATCTGGTGGGGGACAATTTTCAGTATCCGTGACAACCAAGTAAATTCTAGACCACCACTGGCTAACTTCCAACGGGAAAGCTCTGGCTCCTCCTCGAGAATTTTCACCGATTCGATCCATTTCATCCACCGGGGCATTTGTTCTAAATCTGACCAGAGCTCCCAAACCAGATCGATCGGTGCGTCCACTTCTACCTGTACACTATGTTCTAACCAAGTCATTCGTTAATTCTGGCGATGCTGAATATTTCTATGATAACGGCTATTAGTCTTTAGCTTTTCACTCAATGATAAAATAAAAACAATCTTCCAGGTTTAATTTTACTATGTTAATCAGAAAACTGCTCGAATGTGAGGAATTCATCGCCGGTGATCATACCCGATTGCGTGAGTTATTGCATCCCGATAAACAGCCGTTAAATCTACGTTATAGTTTAGCCCACGCGTGGGTAGATGTGGGGGAAACTTCTACTCCCCACGCTTTAAAAACTGCGGAAGTTTATTATATTCTGCAAGGACAAGGGGAAATGCACATCGATGAGGAAGTGCAATTAGTGACTGTCGGTGCCGCCATTTATATACCTCCTCTAGCTAAACAATATATTCATAATTGTGGGGAGGAACCCTTAGTTTTCTTGTGCATTGTCGATCCTGCTTGGCGAGTGGAAGACGAAATTATCTTTGAGTAAAACTAATGAATATTGGCATTATTGGACTGGGTTTAATTGGTGGTTCCTTGGGGTTAGATTTTCGATCGCAAGGTTATAAGGTTTTGGGAGTTTCTCGTCAACAATCCACCTGTGATATCGCTGTACAAAAAGGAGTGGTAAACGAATCTAGCACCAGTTTAGAATTATTAGCTACTGCCGATTTAATCTTTATTTGTACTCCCATACATTTAATTGTGCCAACTTTGGAAAAATTAACTCCCTATTTAAAACCTCAAGCCATTGTCACCGATGTGGGATCGGTTAAAGGGGCAATTGTGGCCAATTGTAGTCAATTGTGGCCGAATTTTGTCGGTAGTCATCCTATGGCCGGGACAGCCGAACAGGGAATTAATGCAGCACAATTGGGATTATTTGTCGATGCCCCATATCTGATTACTACCCTTGAATCTACTCCTAATTTTGCCGTGGAAATCTTAACCGAAATAGTACAAAAATTAGGCTGTAAAATTTATTATTCTTCTCCCGAAGAACACGATCGAGCCGTGGCCTGGATTTCCCATCTGCCAGTAATGATTAGTACCAGTTTAATCCAAGCTTGTGCGGAAGAACAAGACCTGAATATTCGCGAATTAGCGGAAAATTTAGCTAGTTCTGGTTTTCGCGATACCAGTCGCGTCGGTGGCGGTAATCCCGAATTAGGTTTAATGATGGCTAAATACAATCGTCAAGCTTTATTGATATCCTTGGCGAATTATCGGCAAAATCTTGATAAAATTATTGACTATATTGCAGGAGAAAAATGGCAGGAACTAGAGGAAATTCTCATCTCTAGTCATCAAGATCGAGCCGATTTTATTCAATAAAAATACCATTTTTCCCCAGCAATTATCCCACGGCACTGTATCATAGATTTATCCTCAGTAAACTAATGAAATGATATGACCACCTTTTTCGACTTTGAAGCCGAATTTGTTGACTCCTTACGTTGTATCCCGATGACCGTGAGAATGAAACTAGATACCTGTGGAGTTAAATTAAAATTATCCCATTGGATGCAGTTAACTCAACCAGAAAGAATGGTATTAGTTAATATGGCTTGTACGACGGCAGCAGATGCCAAAATCTATCGAGATTTTCTGCAAAAATTAATCGCCGAAAAAACTGGCAATCCCCCAGGAGAACTAGCAATAGATTCCCATCCCGCTTGGCTAGATGATAGCCAGATTCCCGATACAGTCCTAGAAAAAGCCAAAGAATTCCAGATTGAAATTAGTTTAGAACAATGGCAAAAACTAGAGCCATCCCAACGGTTTGCCCTGATTAAACTCAGTCGTCCCAGTCACGAAAATCTTAACTTTTATCCTGCCCTCAAAGAGTTCCATATAGTCGATGCCTAACTCAAGAACTTATGCCAGATTAATTAAGTTTCTTTCTACCTTACTGTCATGACAAGTAATACTAAATCCTGTTTAAAAGGTATAGGAGACTGGGGAGTGCTGGAGCAGGGAAAAACAATTCATAACTTGGGAGTTAATCACACTATTAAAAACGTATTTGGTATTAGTATTTTAGACCAGATAAATCTCGAATTAAACCGGGTGGAATAGCGGATGATAGCTGGTTTAATTAGTACCAGTAAAGGGTAGGTTTTCTACTATGGTAAACGTTAACGGGACTTAATCCAGGCGTATAAATTAAATAAATTGCAGTAACTTGCTGCTCTCTTAATAAAAATGATAATTAATGAGCCTATTCTTGTAAAATAATTATACAGTTTCCATCCAGTCAAAAACTTGATTCAATTGCGACAAATCGATTAAACCGTACTGCCATAAAACCATCGGCAAAGAACCCACCGATGCTTCACAGAGACGCACAGCCATATCGAAGGAACGGGGGGAAATGGCTAATTTTTCCAAGAGGAAAGTGCGGAGTTGTTTTTGTTGATGAGCTTCCATGATGCAAGGATCATTCGTAACGATAATCGGATTATTGAATAACTTATCCTCTATTAAAAAGAGATACTTCCCTCACGGGGATCACCCAATTGGGTGATTTTGTCCACGGATCAGAATAATTGAAGAACTTATCCAGAATATGTCCTACTATCCCGAAATTTCTAGTAGGGATATCAACACTTCCTTTAAGTAGAAAAACGAGAAAGGGGAACTTTTGGGATAAGCTATTGATAGCCTAGTTTTTGCTCAAGTAGGAGAGAATTGCCCTCAATGAGTCCTGTTCCTCAAGTTTCCGTGATTATTCCTTGCTATAATCAAGGTCGCTATCTTGATCATGCGATCGCATCTGTTTTAGTGCAAACATACCAAAACTTTGAAATCCTTGTCATTGATGATGGCTCCACAGAACCGGAAACCATCGAGATTTTACAAGATTATCAACAGCCAAAAACCCGGATCATCCGCACAGAAAATCAAGGGGTTGCCACGGCCAGAAATCTAGGAATTGCCCAAGGGCAAGGAACCTATATTCTTCCTCTTGATGCCGATGATAAAATTGCCGATTCCTATCTAGAAAAAGCGGTTACTTTGCTAGAAAGTAATGAGCAATTAGGTATAGTTTATTGCGAAGCGGAATATTTTGGCGATAGACAAGGAATTTGGCCGCTGCCTGAGTATAAATTTCCCGATATATTAGTAGATAATATGATATTTTGCTCCGGTTTATTTCGGAAATCCGATTGGGAAACTGTGGGCGGCTATAATACTAATTTAATTTATGGTTGGGAAGATCACGATTTTTGGTTATCTTTGATCGAATTAGGTCGAGAAGTCTATCGTATCCCAGAAGTGTTATTTTTCTATCGGCAAAAAGCTGATTCTATGAGTCGCTCAATGACCGCAGAAAACTATATCTATTCCTACACCCAACTTTTTTATAATCATCCCCAACTTTACTCCCAAAATATCCAAACCATTTTTGCCGCTTTAGTCACCTTAAAAGTCGATATATTCGCTCAGTTGGAACAGGCTAGAGAACGAATTAAACAATTAGAAATTCATGAACAAGAATTGCAACAAGAATTGCAAAAAAACCAATTTGATTATCGAGAAAGAGACGAGGAATTACAAAAAGCTGACAGTAAAATAGCCGCCATGGAAAAAAGTAAATTCTGGCAAATGAGAAGGGCTTGGATTAAAATGCAAAAACTGCTAGGGTTGCTGGAAAAAGACCCAATTTATTCCTAAAAGTCAGGTAAAAATGGCGATGGATCAAGACGGGGGTTGGGTTGCGCTTCCCTAAACCACCCGACTTTTTAATCGACGGCAATTAAGGAACGATTGCGAAGATAAGCCAAATCTTTTAATAACTGTCCGCTATCACCACCGTTATTAAGATTAATCCCCAAAGCCGCTAAATCCGCATCTACCATTAATTTTACCAGTCCCTCGAACGTTACCGACGGCTGCCAGCCT
>NZ_JAPZSO010000001.1:0-50734 GCF_027531715.1 Microcystis sp. LE19-8.1F
CAGGTGGTCAATTACCTAAGTTTCAGGGAAAAAGTGCCTAATTCTCCCCCCCGATCCCTCCCATATCTGGCACTTTTTGATTTCAAAAAAGCCTAAAGATATTATCCAACAAGGTTTTTAGATTTATTAAGCAAACCCTAAATAAAAATAATCTCCTGACGACCGACTCCTGACTCCTGATAACTGATAACTGATAACTGATAACTGATCACTGATAACTGATCACTGATCACTGATAACTGATCACTGATTTGATAGCATAGGGGAGAACCTATAGAGAGTGAAGCAGTATGAGTGGCTATAAAGATTCTTCTTCCATGCGCTATTTCTTGGCAGGATTAAAACCCTTTGCCCAACCTTTATTTTGGCTACCGTTAGGAATATTTTCCTTGGCTCTCATGGCTTTCTGGGTATATCAACAGAATCCTCAATGGTTGGGTTCGGTATTAGATACCCCAGGAATGTCCTTGGAGGAACGGGAAATCCGGGCTGACCAGATTACCGATGCTCTTCCCCCCATTGCTGTACCACTGCCGGCCATTTCTGTCGATAATAATACCGCTCCTCTGAGGAAACCTTCCTCGACGGGGACTTTTGATCCTTTAAATACTAATCCCAATAACAACCAGGAACCCTCTTTATTCGCCCCGTTAATGCCGCAGACTAAGCCAAATCCAGTACCGAAGGCTAGTAAAAGTCTGCAACCGATTCAAGTGCAACCGATTAGTGGCAACAATAGCAATTATCCTTTACAAAGGGAAATCGAAAATCGCTTGCGGACTGCTAACTCGAATAATTCTCCTAATCTCAACCCCGGGGGCAACCCGAATCAAGTCAACCCCCAGGGAAATTATTCCCCTTATCAACAAAATGTTCCGCCCCTACCCTCCCAGAATAATACCAACCCTAACCCGGTCCCTGGCTCTAGCAACCAATCCAACTATTATCAACCCCCCGTATATCAGGCCCCCGTCTACGGCAATCAACCTAATGTCACTGGTTATCCTAATCAGGGAATGCCACCTAACAATAATGGCACCCCCAATCAAGTTCCCCCTCAAAGCACTAACCAAGGCTTCACCATTCAACAACCCATTAATGCCCGGCCTTCTGGTTACTAGAGGGACTTAGATAGGAGCTTGCAGGAAGTCTAATAAAATCGGATTAACTATTTCTGGGGCTTCATCCTGGGGACAGTGGCCTAAACCGGCTAAGGGGATAAACTGTTTTACTGTCGGGAATCGTGCTAATTCTTGGCCCAAGGACAAGGGTTCCCAGGGGTCCTCACTACCCCAAAGCAGAATAGCCGGACAGGGGAGAATCGGCAGTAGGTCTTCCGGCAGTGGTCCGCCAGAATAACCGGTAAAAGCGAGGAAAACCTCGATCGCTCCCTGATCTCTGGCGGGTTTTAAGATTATTTCTACTAATTCCTCCGTTACCGCTTCCGAGCGCCGATAAGCTTGCAGGAGAATTTTACGCACTGTCTGGGGTTTCGCAATCTGTTGGAAGAAAAAAGCGCCAATTGCTTTATTTTTAAGAATTATTTGGGCAATATCTGCGCCGAAACGACGATACCAGGGTAATTTCCCCCGTTTTCTTTCGTGCAGTAGTCGGAGGGAACAATTAATCGCCGCCACCCCAAGGACAAAATCGGGATGATCGACGGCAGCCTGCATAATAGCCACACAACCGATGGAATTACCCGCCAAAAAAGCAGGACCACCCACCACTTCCCGACAAAAATCGGCAATTTGCGCCCCCCAAGTCTCGAAAGTGTAATCGATCTGGTTTTTTGGTTCGGGTTTGTCGGAACCGCCAAAACCAATTAAATCTAGGGCAAAACAGCGACATTTTTCGCCTAAAACGGGGATATTTTTCCGCCAATGTCCCCAAGATGCCCCAAATCCATGCACAAGCACGATCGCAGGTCCTGTCTCCCCCGCACTTTGATAGGTGATTTTGAATCCCCGCCAATGCCAGATTTTTGCTTGTGTCTCTAATCCTAGAATTTGCTGCATACTTTTGTTTATCTGTAAAGTATTTGTTGCTTTTCTTAATATATACCGTCAGGTTAAGTGACGGCTAGGAAAGGGGAAGGACTGTATAGCGCGCCACTACATCTCAGAAAAAACCCCTTACAATAGAGACAAAAATGATCGGAGATCAATGGGGGTGAACGTCATGTTAGTGATTTTAACCGACGAACACATTCTCGATCCGGGTTCTGTCTGTCAGGGCTGTCTTTTAGCCAACCAGCAGGGGCAACCCCGGTGGCGAGAGGGTAAACTAGGCTGTGGTCACTCCTTGGGCAAAGGGGGCAGCCAACAGCCCAATCTCTACGAGTGTCAGATGGGCTTTACAATTGCTAATATTGAAGGCTAATCTGACTGGCTAAAAGCTCAACTTAGAGTTGAGTTAGGGGGATTTTCTTAGCACTCGGAGGAGAGAATCAAGGCTATTGCTAATCCCCAATTCAGCCTAGATACAATGACAATAATGGCTGAGGGTTTCGTAGCATTGATCGTAGGCTTTTTGGGCTTGGGTTAAAACATCGTCGGAAATTTTTATATCTAATTTTCTGGCTTGTTTAATAATTTTACCCGCTTTGATATTCTCGGAAGAATCTCCTATACCACGGCTGCCAGTGGTTTTTAAAACTCGATATTCTTCAGAAAATCCCGTTTTAGTATCGAGATGACTCTGTAAACTATTAAAGACCAATTGACTTTGGTTTAATACTTGATCGTGGGTGATAAATAAACTCTTTTCTTGGCTGTTAATTAAGCGAGCATAACTTTCTAAGGTGGCTAAACGACTGGTATAATAACCCAGAGCGTGCTGCTCGTTTTGATGGGGTTTAATATCTAAAATACTGGCTAAAGTGCGCTGTGGTTCTCGTAGTAAAAATATGGTCTTAACCGCATCAGATTGCAAAAAACTATGGTCTAAAAACTTCTGATCGTGAAGAACTTTATCTAAAATATATTTATGATTCATGTTTAAATCTTTCAAACGCCAGTAGAGTTGAAACATTAAAGTTTTAAAATCCTGTTCACTCTCATAAACCAGATGAGTTTCGCCAAAACCGATAATTTCAGGATTAGAATTGAGGATATGGGTCAATAAAGACGAACCCGATCGCATGTGGCTAAGAATAAATAAAACCTGATAGGGTTGGGGACGAAAGAGAATTTTATAGGGGTCTTTGGGTGTATCAATGCGTACCTGAAAATACTTATAAGTTAAACGATGGGTTAAACCCTGCCAAGATTGGGGTAAGCGATCGAGGGCTATAGTCATAGGTTAATCAGGAATTGTGTCAACTTGTCGCTAAGATTCCCCTATAATGTATCCCATTTAAGACCCAAACAAAAGTGAGGTTTATACAAAATGGGATTGCCAAGTTGTTCGCTCTGGTTTTTTACGGCGCGAACCGATGTCTGGTTTATGATGAACACTATTCCCCATCTAGTCAAAATGAGTCAGTTTCCCTTCCAGGAAAAGGTACTCGCTATTGATACGGCCCCTCTAAGCGGGGAAAAGGTTAATCGCCCCGGACTGGGTACAATGGAGGAGTTAAGAGCCTGTGGTGAAAAATTAGTTCAAGATGGCATAATCGATCGCCTAGTGGATTTTAACTACGATCCCAGCTATCGTCAGCGTATCTATCAAAAGCATTTCGGCAGTCCCCTCCGTTCCACCCATAACTACAAAGGTTATCCGATTTTCGGCTCGATCTTCAAAATCGAGGCATGTCGCAGTGATTATATGGTCCATTATGACAGTGACATGATGCTCTACCAAGAACCGGATTACAGTTGGATCCGCGAAGGGATCGAGTTAATGGAAACCCATCCAGAAATGATGTTTGTGCGTCCTTTGTCCGGTCCGCCGCGGCCCGATGGTACGATTGATTCTCCCCATCCTTGCACGAAAAATCCCGACGGATTCTATCAATTTAAATTTTTCGGTAGTCGTGCCTATTTACTTAATTGTCGTCGCTACGATCGCCTTTTACCGATGACCCCCCTCTGGCGCTCTTATAAAAATACCTTTCTCGATAATCTACCCGATGGTTTAAAAGCTTGGGGCAATATTTTGACCGGGAAAGGAAAACTTGACTCTTGGGAAATTATGGTTTCTCGCTCCCTAGAACAAAGCAACTATTATCGCGCCACTCTCACCAATCCCAAGGGTTGGACTTTGCACCCCAACGAGCGCTCTGCTGCTTTTAGGCAAGCTTGGCCTAGTATTATCGAAAAAATCGAAGCGGGTATTTACCCACCCCAACAAGCTGGTTATTATGACCTAATCTCGGAATTATGGTATTAAGAAAGCGTTAGTTCTCTAGATTTGAGGTGAGGCACTACTTAGAGATTGTTGATGAGGCGATCGCAGTTTAGATTTCATCGCACCGGTGCAGAAATACCGACAATCAGCAATTATCAGTGACTCTTAAATTGGTACAAAAATATCAACAATCATCTGTAAGCATCTCACAGTTAACCTAAGGCGCTCCGGGGTTTGGGGGGTAGAACCCACTAAAGCTTTGGATTGAGTGATAAAATCGGAAATAACACCCAATTTTAGCGGAGAGTTTCCCTTGAAAAATCCCCAACTTAGTAGATTGACAAAAATGAGATGCACCCAATCAAATTTATCTTAAGAAAATTAAAACTGAGAACTTATCGAGAGCTAGATGAAGCTTGAGAAGAGGCTTTTCAGTAAGTCTCGGAGCAAGATTTTCGTAATTGGTTCGCACCATCTTGCTCTTGTACCTCATCTATCTGAAACAACTCTAGATATATAAAATGTTCTAGGCTAAGGTTGAGGGGATGTGATATAATCTGCTCTTGCTTTCATCTACATATTTAAGTGATTTTGTCAAGAAAATGAGCGAATTAAAATCCCAAATCACAGCTATTGATCATCAACTTTCCAAACGTCCAATCGCTCTCGATCCCGCAGGATATTTTATTATTTATCTAGACCGAGAAGCTGGGTTAATCTGTGCCAAACATTACAGCAATATTATCAACGAAAAAGGTTTAGCCGTCGATCCAGAAACGGGAAAAGTTATCGGTGCTAGGCAAAAACTTGATCGCAATCCTGAGACTATTTACACCGCCAGGACTGCCAAAGAATTAGCCGTCAAAGTGATCGAAGAAACCCAACCTTGTCCGATTACTATGTTCGATCATGCTGCTTATTTAGGTCGAGAATTCACCCGCGCTGAATACGCTTTAATCACCGGGGAAGAATATATTCAGGATTAAAGATTGGGCTTTTCAGTGTTGCCAAAGGCACGGCGTAGCCGTCCAGTAAACAGTAAACAGGGATAAAGATGAAGATAAATAAATAACTTAAAACTTACATCTGATAACTGATAACTGATAACTGATAACTGATAACTGTTAAACCGTGCCTTTAAATAAACCTTGGGGACGGAATAATAACAGCAATATCATAATTAATAAAGCCACGGCTAATTTATAATCAGAACCAATTAAGGGAACACTAATTTCTTGGGCAACACCAATAATTAAAGCCCCAGCAATCGCTCCGTAGGGATTACCAATACCACCTAAAATAACGGACGCAAACATGGGTAAGATTAAAAACCAGCCCATATTGGGACGTACTCCCCCGGTAATTAACCCGAACATCCCTCCGGCTAAAGCAGTTAAAACTCCCGTAATTATCCATGTCCAGAAGACAACCCATTCGACGTTAATTCCGGTTACTCTAGCTAAATCGGTGCTGTCAGCTACGGCGCGCATCGCCTTACCGATCTTAGTTTTTTGCAATAACAAATGGAGGGCAATAATAACTATAATTGCCAAACCAATGACTAACAAGCGATCGAAAGCTACTTTAATCCCAAAAATTTCTGTAGCGGTCATCACAGGCAGATCGTAGCGTTGATTACTGCCGCCCCAGATCATTAAAATACCATTGCGAAGAAATAAAGCCAAACCGATCGAAATAATAATTAAAGTGGTAGAATCAGCCCGTCGATCGCGCATAGGTTTCCATAATAATCTCTCGGCAACGAGCATGGCAATAGCTGTCACCGCTGCCCCCACCAGCATCGCTAACCAGAGATTAATCCCTTGTGCATTTACCAGCCAAGTTATGTAAGCGCCCAAAGTCATAAAATCGCCGTGGGCAAAATTAGACAGACGCAAAATGCCACAGGTAAGGGTTAACCCAACAGCAGCCAGAGCAATAATACTGCCGACGGCTAAACCATTGAATAAAAGTTGCGGTGTATCCATCAAACCTCTTGTATAAATCAGAAATTGTCCTTAGAAATAGAAGTCAGGAGAGAGAAAATGAATTAACTTTTGTCTTTTACTTTATTTAGCTGAAAGCTGAGGGCCCTTTGCTTAAATATTTTTGTTTAGACCAAATTGCATGGCAGTATAAGCTTAGACAGCTATTATAAAGGTTTGTGTGCCAGCAATTTCTCGCAGCCGGCGAAAAGCTGACGGCGGATGGCTTACTGCTATAAAATCAAGAATGCCCACTGATGGAATTTTCCGCCAATGAAGACTATCTTTCGACTAGCGATCGCTTTTTTTGCCATACTATTTATCCTATCTCCTGTCAATGCCTTAGCAGCCAGTTCTGCTGCTGTCACAGGAGCCAATGCCAGTTATGAAAACCAGAATCTGACAGGAAAGGATTTTTCGGGACAAAATTTGCAATCTGCCCAATTTACTAACGTTAATCTGCAAGATTCTAACTTTAGTTCTGCCGATTTGCGCGGGGCAGTGTTTAACGGAGCCTCTATCATCGAAGGCAACTTTCATGGAGCGGACTTAACCAATGGGTTAGCCTATCTGAGTACCTTTAAAAATTCCGATTTAAGCGATGCTATTTTTGCCGAAGCGATCATGCTGCGTACCATTTTCGAGGGAGTAAACATCAACGGTGCTGATTTTAGTTTTGCAGTGCTTGACGCTCAACAAATCAAAAATCTCTGTGAAAGAGCCGAGGGTGTCAACTCAAAAACCGGCGTCTCTACCCCGGAATCTTTAGGATGTGATCAATGATGCAAACAAGGGTTGGTGTTATTGGTGGTGGACAATTAGCATGGATGATGGCACAGGAAGCCAAGAAATTAGGCATTTCTCTGATTGTACAAACACCACACCCCGACGATCCCGCCGTTGCTTTAGCTGACGGGGTTGTCTTCGCGGAAATAGCTGACGTGGAAGGCACAAAAAAACTAGCTCAACATTGTGATCTGATCACGTTTGAAAATGAGTTTGTTGATTTAGATGCCCTAGAAGAATTAGCGGCCACAGGAGTGAAATTCTATCCTAGTTTGGCAAATCTGCGCCCCCTATTGGATAAATACGAGCAAAGATGTTATTTACGCTCCCTAGGGTTGCCTGTGCCTGATTTTTGGGCGATAGATAATTTATCCCAATTAGAAAATTATCCTTTTCCGCTGGTGCTGAAAGCGCGACGACACGGTTATGATGGTCAAGGAACCTTTATTATCCGCACTCCTGAAGAATTAAACGCCAAAAAGCCGCAATTAGAGCGTCTTGACTTGATGTTAGAAGCTTATATTCCCTACGAGCGCGAATTAGCCATCGTTGCCGCTAGGGGATTAACCGGGGAAATCGTCACCTATCCCGTGGTGGAAACCTATCAAGAGGAGCAAGTCTGTCACTGGGTAATCGCTCCCGCCGCTCTTAACCAATCTTTACAAGCTCAAACCGAACCTATCGCCCATCATCTGTTAAGTAGTTTGTCGGCGGTGGGTGTTTTCGGGATTGAGTTATTTGTCACTTCTCAGGGAGAGGTATTGATTAATGAAATCGCTCCCCGTACCCATAATTCGGGTCATTACAGCCTCTCTGCCTGTCTTACCTCCCAATTTGCCCTACAACTGCAAGCAGTGGCTAATTTGCCCCTCGGAGCCACGGATTTAAAATCTGCTGGGGCAGTCATGGTTAATTTATTGGGTTTTGAGGATAGTGACGGCGATTATGGGGAAAAACGAGCAATTTTAGCGGCAATTCCAGACGCTCACGTTTTTTGGTATGGTAAAAAATCCCGTCCCGGTCGAAAATTAGGCCATGTCACCCTCTTAAGGGATACAAGCGATCGCTCTGAGTTATTGGCCCTAGCAAAGCAGATAGAAAAGCTTTGGTATGGTTGTTAGGGAATTATGAATTATGAATTATCAATTATCAATTGGGGAGTGGGGAGTATTTTCAGTAAACAGTAATCAGTGAACAGTAATCAGTAAACAGTGAACTGATAACTGATAACTGATAACTGATTCAGTAAACCCTAATTAAAAGACCTTTTTGATTGCCTCGGTCAGTTTTTGACTGATTAACTCGTTACCGTCTCGGCTGAGATGAATATTATCGCGATAGAGGGAATCAGGAGTAGGATGAGCTTGAAAAATGGGCAGAAAATCTAGATAAAAAATCTGCTGGTTGCTGGTGAAATCCGCTAGTCTTTGACGGGCTTTTAATTCATAATCTCGCCCCTGTTTTTGAGCTTCGCGAATGAGGGGGGTAATAGCGATAATTAAACGGGCTTGATTAGCCTGAGCAAGGGCTTGAATTTGGGCAAGAGCGGTTAAATTATTGCCCACTCGATCGCCTCCTTCTCGCACTGGTGGCAGGGGAGGATAACGCTTAAAATATCGATCGTATAATTCGATTAAAGCTAAAGCCGGCCGGCGAGCGGGATAATTAATTTCTCGTCCCACCACCGCCGAACTAGGAGCTAAAGCGAACAGATCATCAGTGTTCATTAATAACACAATCACCTGGGATTCAAAGGTGCCGAAACGTCTTAGATAGGCCAATTGATTGCGCGGTCCCCAAGAATTAGCGGAAGCATTGAGAACTTGCACTGAACCCGTCAGATTTTGTCCTAAATTTTTGGTGATTAAAGCAGCAATGGTCTCTTTTTGATCCGTCCACCAGGAGCCATTAGCGATCGAATCACCGATTAACATGATTCTCGTCGTCTCCGGAGGCCGTTGGGGTGTAATCGGATCGCTCCGCATCGAATACTGATTAACGGCGATAAAATTGGAAAACCGGCGCGTTTGTTGATTAGGAGCCAAAAGATAGCCAATTTCGGCATCAGCTTTGTAAATAAGCGGATTACCGAACCCGAAGACAATTCTTAAAATAGCCTCAAGGAGAAGGCCAAGGGCGAAAAGAACGCCTAGAATGATTAAAGACAGCCGAATGATACCAATTTCTAATAACACGGATAGATGAGAGTTCGCTAATTTATGATCCTAAAGTGTCTCATACTTTCCACATCCATCTCATGAAAAGGAGTTAAGGGCAATGTCAGACTTAAATCGTGGCATTATGAAATTCGAGGGAGCCGATAAACCGGCAGTAGTGGCGATATCGTCGATTATCGTTATCGGTAGTATTATTGCTCTGATCCTTTGGGCAATGAAAGTCGCCTACATCTAGTTAACTAGATTAATTTCGCTCACTTTTGGCATCACTCAGTTTAAGTTTCTTGCCATCACGATCTCACCTCTTGTCCCCTTGAGCCTGTAGGATAGGGTCAAGGGAGAAATTGCTAGTTCCCTCTATTGCGCTTGCTAGTCACACTCGACTCGAAACAGATCATCGATGAGCAGATCAACTTCTGTTTTAACAGAACTGTTGCAGTTACTCCCCCAATGGCGATCGCAGATGTACTTCAAAGTATCCCTGACCGCGCTATCCCACGCCATGGAGGATCAGGTTTTAGCGGAAGACGATCAACCATTAGTGATTGCCAGTTTTCAGCGTGAGCGCTTTTATCGTCAAGAGGCCCATCGCTATCGACGCATTGCCCACAAAAGCGGGCAAGTTTATGTTTTGTCGGCCCCAGAAACCGATTTTAAGCATAGTTCCGACGTTTACGAGACGATCGCTTTTCAACCGGAGGACAGTTTAGCCCAAGAATGGCATCTAGTGGTTATCGGTCGCCATTATGCTAGTTGTTTAATCTGTCGGGAGCGAACCCATCTGGTAGCCGAAGGGGAAAATAGGGCAGCTATGGATAATAATCGCCGTTTTGAGGGGATTTGGACGAGCGATCGCCATGTAAGTCAACAGGCGGCCCAAATTCTTTTAAATCATATTCTCGATTATCGTCCCGAACTGGCGGAGAAAATTAGGTGCGCCCAAGAAGAATACCTGATCTGTGAATTGACGGACAGGGATCATCAAGAGGAACCGGATCCCTTTGTCCAGCGATTGGTCACTTATTTGCAAGCGGGACAGTATAAACTGCTGAAAGCCAATCGTTCCTTGGCATCGAAAGAACACAAGGAAAGACTGATCAACTCGGTGATGGCGGCGATCCGTCGTTCCCTCGATCCGGAAGATATCCTCCAGGTGGCAGTGCAGAAATTGGGACAGGGATTGGGAGTCTGTCGCTGCGTGGTCTATCGTTGTAAGGAAGCCGACATTAACGCCACCATCGAACACGAATTTTTAAACTCCGGCATTAGTTCCATCAAAGGACAAAAATGGCCTCTGAAAAATAATCCTCTTTTTCAGGAAGCGCTGGAATTGAGAGAATCCCTGAAAATTGAAGACGCTATTCACGATCCCCGTCTCCCCGGCGATTCCATTCAAAATCTCGTGCGGGAATGTTCCATCTATTCCTGGTTATTAGTGCCGATTTTTTACCAAAGTCGTCTCTTGGGAATGTTGGAACTGCATCACTGTGGACCCTATACCACCACTTGGAAAAGCGAGGATGTCGCCCTGGTGGACGCGGTGGCCACTCAAATCGGAGTCGCCCTCATTCAAGCAGAAGCCTACGCTAATTTACAGGATTTAAACGAACAATTAGCCGCCCTCGATCGCACTCGTTCTAATTTAGTCGCCATTACCGGCCACGAATTACGCACCCCCCTCTCCACCATTCAAGTCTGTCTAGAAAGTTTGGCCTCGGAACCGGATATGCCGGCGGAAATGCGCCAAATTATGCTTGATACTGCCCTGAAAGATGCGGAACGAATGCGTAAATTAATCCAAGATTTTTTAACTCTGTCCAGGTTAGAAAGTGGCCGGGTTAATTGGAATCCCGAAGCTTTATCTTTATCGGAATGTGTGGAATTAGCCATCAGTCACGTTCACTCCTGCAATCTCGACAACGAAAACCCAAAAATTATCAATCTTGTCCCCCCTAATCTGCCCTTTGTTTTAGCCGATGGCGAGTGGTTAGTGGAATTACTCTCCAAACTTCTCGATAATGCCTGTAAGTTTACCGGACGGGAGGGAAATGTCTCGATCGAAGTCGCTTCGGGAAAACCAAAAACTCTAGAAGTAACCATTTCTGACACTGGACGCGGGATCGAACCCAATCGTTTAGAACAGGTTTTTGATCGCTTTTACCAAGAGGAGGGGGCCCTGCGACGCAGTGCCGGGGGAACCGGTTTAGGACTGGCTATCTGTCGTCAGATTGTCAATGGTTGGGGCGGCGAAATTTGGGCAGAATCTAGGGGCAAAAATCACGGCAGTCAGTTTCATTTTACTATTCCAATATTTAAAGATAAAACTAACGATAATCCCAAAAATACCGCTCCGAAAAAATCCTCCCGTCGTCCGGCTAGTAAACGTAAATAGCGGCTGGTTGCCCGTTTAGTTTTTGCTCTTTACTCGTGACTTCCTATTCCTTTTCTTCATCAAAAACTAAACAAAAAAGCATTAAAAAAGAAGCATCAAATCCCCAGGATATATAATAAACTTAAAAGAGTAATCAATTAGTCGTTTTTAGGTGAAAAAATTATGGGACGCGCCAAGAGAGTGGTTTTAGCTTATTCCGGAGGAGTCGATACTTCCGTCTGTATTCCCTATCTCAAACAGGAATGGGGAGTAGAAGAAGTGATTACCCTAGCCGCCGATTTAGGACAGGGAGACGAGTTAGGACCGATTCAAGAAAAGGCCCTGCGCTGCGGAGCGATCGAATCCTTAGTGGTCAATGCTCAAGAAGAATTCGTCAAAGAATACGCTTTTCCCTCAATTCAAGCTAATGCTCTCTACGAAAATCGTTATCCCCTTTCTACCGCCCTGGCTCGTCCTTTAATCGCTAAATTATTAGTAGAGGCCGCCGAGAAATACGGGGCCGATGCCGTCGCTCACGGTTGCACCGGCAAAGGTAACGATCAAGTGCGTTTTGATGTGGGCATTATGGCCCTCAATCCTAGTTTAAAAGTTCTCGCTCCCGCCCGGGAATGGGGCATGAGCCGGGAAGAAACCATCGCCTACGGGGAAAAATTCGGGATCGAGTCTCCCGTGAAAAAATCCTCGCCTTTTAGTATCGATCGTAACCTGTTGGGCCGCAGTATTGAAGCAGGTCCCTTGGAAGATCCGATGACGGAACCCCCGGAAGAAATCTATTTAATGACCAAAGCGATCGCCGATACTCCCAATGAGCCGGAATACGTCGATATCGGTTTTAATCAGGGGATTCCTGTCAGTTTAAACGGAGAAAATCTCGCTCCCGTCACGCTCATTAGTCAATTAAATGACCTAGTGGGTAAACACGGTGTTGGTCGGTTAGATATGATCGAAAACCGGGTAGTGGGAATTAAATCCCGAGAAATTTACGAGGCCCCGGCTTTATTAGTTTTAATTGATGCTCACCGGGACTTAGAAAGTTTGACTTTAACTGGAGATGTTACCCAATATAAACGGGGAATTGAAGAGACCTACGGACAGTTAATTTATAAAGGATTGTGGTACAGTCCCTTAAAGGAAGCGATCGATGCTTTTATCCTCAAAACCCAAGAACAGGTAACGGGATCGGTGCGAGTGAAACTGTTTAAAGGTAACGCTAAAGTGGTCGGTCGTCAGTCAGTCAATTCCATCTATTCTCCCGATTTAGCTACCTACGGAGCCGAGGATCAATTTGATCATAAAGCTGCCGAAGGTTTCATCTATGTTTGGGGATTACCCAGCAAAGTTTGGGCCGAAAAAACTAGAGGGAAGTAATCAACAATTCTCCCCTAAGTAAGTGGGTTTTAATTCAGATCCCCCCAGCGATCAACGCCCCCCTTATCAAGGGGGGAAGGGGGGATCAACATCCTTATCAAGGTAGGGTTGATTCATGAATCAATCCCCAAGGTAGGGTTAATTCATGAATTAACCCTACTATGGGGGAAGGGGGTATCAGCGCCCTTATAAAATTAAATATAAAGATGCTGAATTTTTGCTGATTTAGCAGCCGAAAAACCTTTGGATGCTCAAAGAAATGGACGTAAAATTGTTGTGGAAATCAAAAGCTTTTTAATACTAAATCCGTTGAGTAACGCACAGAAAACGGGTTTCTCGGAGAAACCCGTTTTCTACTCATGCACTCATGCAAAAAGGGGAATAAATAATCAGTCTTTAATAACCAGATTTAGTATAAGTCCCTAGCTTTAGGACAATATATTTTATATCGAAATTTAATCAGTCTTACCGAACCAGAATATCAAATTTATCTAGCCATTAAAGACAGCATTTATGAAAATTTTTTCCAACGAGAATCAATTCAGGCTATTGTGAAAATAAATCAATTACTTTTGCTGGTTGTTGAGATGGAAAAGGAGAAAATTTTACAATGGATAGACTAGAAAAATATCGCAATGCCATTAAAAAAGTATTAACAGAATATCACGAATGGGTTTCTGGTTCTGCTAATTTAGATCAAGAAAGTTGTCTGGTTTTTGACGAGATACATGATCAGTATTTTTGGCTTTTTATGGGTTGGGAAGGCAAGAAAAAAATCAGGAATATTCAAGTCCATATTAGGATTAAAAATGAGAAGATTTATATTGAGGAGGATTGGACAGAGGAAGGTATCGCTACGGAATTATTAAGGGAGGGTATTTCTAAAGAAGATATAGTTTTAGCCTTTTATGATCTGGAAACTCGTAAGTTAACTGGGTTTGCTGTGAGTTAAGTTATCGGTAAATCTTGCCTGGAAATCTGAGGTTTATAAAAGATATGGGATAGAACCTTAAATGAGCTATTCTGTTACTTTTGAACCAGTTTATCCTTATGGGTAACAAGAATTTGAGCTATAATCATAATATCTCTATAACCCCACATAAAAAAGGCTTATGGCCATTTCAATTACTTTAACCCTACCTGATGAGATTTTTAATCTAGCTCAATCCTTAGCCCATTCAATTAACCGTGATCTTAATGATATATTAGTAGAAGCGATCGCTTTTTCTATTAGTCCCAATTATCAAGGCGAAAAAATCTCATCCCTAAATTCATTATCAGATGAAGAAATTATCAAATTAACTCAATTACAAATGGCATCAGAACAGGATCAAAGATTAAGCGAGTTGCTCAATCAACAACAAGAGAGGGATTTATCAACCTTTGAAAATAGGGAACTTTGGTCATTGATGCAAATTTATCAAATAAACTTGTTAAAGAAGTCTCAAGGATTAAATGAAGCGGTTAAAAGAGGATTAATTTCACCCTTAGAAGCATGAATCCTAGCCCTATTCCCGACTATATTAAAGATAAAATTCGCCAACAAGCTAACAATCGCTGTGGGTATTGTTTAAGTTTACAAAAATATGTGTTAGGATTGCTGGAGATTGAACATATCATTCCTAAAGCTAAAGGGGGAAGCGATGATGAACATAATCTCTGGTTAGCTTGTCGTTTATGCAATGGCTATAAGGGCAGACAAACCGAAGCAAAAGACCCAGAAACTGAGCAAATTGTTCCCCTTTTTAATCCAAGAAAACAAATATGGTCAGAACATTTTCAATGGAGTCAAGAGGGAACACAAATTTTAGGAAAAACCCCTTGTGGACGTGCAACGGTTATGGCATTAAAACTCAATAATTTGATTGCCACCACAGTTAGACAACAATGGATCTTAGCAGGATGGCATCCCCCTAAAATTTAACTTCAAAACCAAAGCAGTTCATTTTGATCATTTCGGTCAACGAAATAAGTAGAGGTAGAACCTCGCTTATCTGCATTCCAAGCTATAACCTTGCAACCAGTCAAAAATATTTATATAACCCAAAACTATCTTAAATATAAAAATCAATAAAAAATCATGATTAAATAACCCTTGACTTCCCCCCCCTTTGTGATATTTTCGTTGCAGGATATTGGCGCAAAACTAGCGTTAAATATGACCATAATTTTCTCCTATTACTGTCATCGAATCCATGAAAAAATTACTGACAATTTTAACCCCCTTGACTCTGATGGGTTTAGCTGGGATTGCTCCTGCTCAAGCGGCAATAGTAGCTGGTTGGAGTCAATTTAATGCTTCTACGGCAACCTATCCCAAAGCGGCGGATAATGTGGGTGCGAATATAACCAGCACTGGGTTAGATACCGCCGGGATAAATCGGCTGGATGATTCTGTATTCTTGTTGGGTAGTTTGGGTTCTGGCGGTTGGAATACAGGTAGCACTGTTGATACCAACCAATACGTGGAATTTGCCGTACAACCCGGTGCAGGTTTTCAGGTCGATTTTACTAATACCAATTCTCCAAAATCTGACTACAAATAGTGTAGAATATCATCTTAGTAGAGTTAAAGGAAAAATATGGCAGGAGTTTCTAAGATAGAAATCAGAGAAAGCGAAGCAGAACTCAAGGAACTGCTCAGACAAGAAAAAACTGGTTCAGGAAAAGAAAGAATACAAGTATTGTACTTATTAAAGACAAAAAAGGCAAAAACGGTGACAGAAGCCGCCGAAATGATCGGGAGAAACAGAGTCACCGTACAAGATTGGGTAGGAAAATACCGTCAAGGGGGATTAGAAAAATTATTGTCGAAAAAAGTGGGTACAGGAAGACCAAGAAAAGTTCCCCAATGGGCAGAAAAAGCCTTAGAAAAAAGATTAAAAGAAAACCAAGGGTTTGATAGTCAGGTCGAGATTTGTGAATGGTTAGAGAAAAAAATAGGGATAAAAGCAAAGTATAAAACCGTTCATAAATTAGTATATTATAGACTAAAAGCGTCACCAAAAATAGCGAGACCAAAAAGCCTAGAGCAGTCAGAAGAAAGGTTAGAGTATTTTAAAAAAACTTCTTAGAAAACCTGGCAATGCTGAGTTGGGTGGCAATGATAATGATGGGATTAGAGGGAAAAATTCGCTTTTTATGTGAAGATGAAACTCGAATAGGACTGAAGACTATCAGTGGCAGAAAAATCACAGCAAAAGGGATAAAACCTTATGGGAAGGTGCAGTGGAAATTTCAAGCAACTTATATATATGGAGTGGTAGAGCCGAAGACAGGAGAGCATTTTTTTTACGAATTCACTCATTTAAACAGTCAATGTTTTCAGATATTTTTAGAGTTAGTTGCTGAACATTTTGCCGATAGTATTTTAATCATCCAGTTAGATAATGCTCGATTTCATAAGGCGAAAAAGTTAAAAATTCCCGACAACATTATACTGATATTTCAACCGCCCTATTGCCCTGAATCCAATCCAATTGAACAGATTTGGCAATACTTAAAGAAGGGATTGAGATGGAAATTACCAGCTTCTTTAGATGAATTAAGAGAATTAATTACCGAGAGACTGAAAGTTATGACCCAGAAGGTAATTGCTTCGATTACAGGACGTGCTTATATTCTTGAGGCTTTATCTGTAGTCGGTATTTAGAGAATTGGTATAACTTACAACTCGATGCGAGGCATGATGAAAACCAGCTAAATTTGGTCTTGCGCTCTAGTGTTGATGGGTTCACCAGTAATTTAGGGACACAAGTTAGCTTAACAACTAGCTTTAATACCTACAGCTTTGACCTAAGCAGTTTAGCACCCCAAACCGGCCCGGTGCAGTTCCGTCTCTATGGACTGAATGCTAACTCCTTCGGTGTCTACTTCTATGCTGGAAACTCCGCTAATGTTGCCGGGGGTGGGTTTGTGGCTCTTAATGGGGATATCACTCCTACTGGTGGCGGTGCTGTATCAACCCCGGAACCTAGTGGTATAGTGAGTTTAATCGCTGTTGGTGCGTTGGGTGCCGCTTCCCTTCGTCGTCGGGGATAAATTATCCTTGGCAGGGGCAACTACAGAGGGGTTGCCCCGATATCTTGATATAATCGGGAGTGATAGGTCAATTATCTTTTCTGAATAGGGGCAAATATGCAGATAAAAGACATGACTCCCCAAGAGTTACAAAGTTTAATCCGTAATACAGTAGATGATACTCTAGATGAATACTTTGGTGATCCAGATGAGGGAAAACAAGTTAAGGAATCTTTTAAAGAAAAGTTATTAGAAATCCGACAAAAAAGACTACAAGGAAGAGCGACTATTCCCGCAGCTGAGGTGGATAAAAGATATGGGATAGAACCTTAAATGAGCTATTCTGTTACTTTTGAACCAGAGTCGATAACTGATTTAGATTTGATCACAGATTTTATCAGACTGAGGATTCTTAATAAAATTAAATGGTTAGCTATCAACTTTGAACAGATAACTCCCCTACCTCTTACGAGAGAATGGTCAGGGTTTTACAAATTAAGAGTAGGAGATTATCGGGTTATTTATGAATTTGATCGAGAGAGTAGGATAATTATTATTGTTAGAGTAGGTCATAGAAGTGAAGTTTATGACTAAATACCTACTAAAATAATTGGGATCAGCAATAAGCTAAGATACATTTTAACCGCCTATCCTTATGATAGCGAGATTATTTTCTAGTAAAAATTGCCAAAAATAGCCCAATTATTGACAAAATTATGGCAGCATAAATCGATCGGTAGCCCTGATTAATTACGGCACGGCATATAATAAAAAACGGTCTCCCTAAACCAGTTGCCAAAATCGCCGCCATGGACAGTCAATTACTTGATAAACTCGGACAATTACAAAACCTCTTAAAAACCAGTGAAAAAGCCTTGATTGCCTATTCTGGGGGCGTGGATAGTACCCTAGTGGCAAAAGTGGCTTATGATCTGCTAGGGAGTCAAGCATTGGCAATTACGGCGGTTTCCCCTTCCCTACTGCCGGAAGAATTGGAAGAAGCGATCGCCCAAGCCGATTATATCGGTATTCTGCACGAATTGGTGGAAACAGAGGAAATGAATAACCCCAATTACACCAGTAATCCCGTTAATCGCTGTTATTTCTGCAAAAGTGAGCTACACGACACCCTTAAACCCATCGCTCTCGCTCGTGGTTATTCCTACGTCATCGATGGCGTTAATGCTGATGATTTAAGGGATTATCGCCCCGGGATTCAAGCCGCTAGGGAACGCGGCGCTCGTTCACCTTTGGCGGAAATTGCTATCACAAAAAGCGAAGTTCGTCAACTATCTCGTTACTTAAATTTACCTTGGTGGGATAAACCAGCGCAACCCTGTTTAAGTTCCCGTTTTCCCTACGGGGAGGAAATTAACCTGGAGAAATTGCAAAGAGTCGGACGGGCGGAGATTTATCTGCGAAAATTAGGTTATCGTCAATTACGGGTGCGATCGAGCGGCGATACGGCACGGATTGAATTACCGGCAGCAGAAATTCCCGACTTTATTAATCGGACAAATTTAAGCGAATTAGTCGCTGATCTGCAAAAATTAGGCTTTATCTATGTCACCCTCGATCTAGAAGGTTATCAAAGCGGCAAGCTTAATCGAGTCCTCTAGTTCAGCAGTAAACAGTGAACAGTAAACAGTGGACTGAAAACTCAAATCTGCTCTAACAGCGTTGGGTTTCATGCTTCAACCGTTCGGCTGAGCTCACGGCCGAAGCCCAACCTACGTTCTGCTCTAACAGTTATCTTAATGGTGAGGTACGAAGTTTTCCTTTTGGGGAGCCAGTCGTCGGTGGTCAATACCAAACAGGGTTATACTTCATCTCAGCGAGAAAGGCTGTAACGGATAACTGGTCACTGATAACCGGTCACTGATAACTGATAACTGGTCACTGATAACTGATAATTGGTCACTCGATCAGATATATTAAAAAAATGTTAAAAAGCCGGGGAGCGGACTGATGAACCTTTTTCTGGGGTTCCTAAGTCTTTACCCCTAAACCCCCAATTCCCAAGGCGAGGATAGATGAGTCAACTACAAAATGCCTTTACCCTATTCCTGAGCCTGTTGGTGGAAGCGATGCCTTTTTTACTGCTAGGGGTGATTCTCTCTAGTATTCTTTTAATATTTGTCGATGAACGTCGCCTAGTTGCCTTGATGCCTCGAAATGCTGTTTTAGGAGCATTTGTGGGGGGATGTATTGGTTTTTTGTTTCCCGTCTGCGAGTGTGGCAATGTACCGGTGGCGCGACGTTTACTTGTGCAAGGAATGCCGAATGCAGTAGCGGTTAGTTTTCTCTTAGCAGCGCCGACAATTAACCCGATTGTTATCTGGTCCACTTGGGTAGCTTTTCGCGATCAACCGGAAATTGTTTTCTATCGAGTTATCTTTTCTTTGTTCATCGCTACGGTTATCGGTATTATCTTTAGTATCCAAAAAGATCCCCGACCGCTCCTCCAAACCTCTTTGGCAAAAAGTCTCAATTGGCAACCGCAAACACCGGAAAAAGAATCTATCCCACTACTACTACAATCTGGTTCTTTTCTGATCGGTAATTCTGGCAAAACTTTGCGCTTAGACGAAAGTTTTGCCGCCACTGCTGTCCTACCAGCAGTGCAAGCTATCCCGATGAAAAGGCGCTGGTTAACTTTTCTGGAAAACGTGGTGATGGAATTACGCGAATTAGGAGGAGTGTTAATCTTAGGAAGTGCTATAGCGGCCGGTTTACAGGTGTTTGTTCCCCGGGAATTTGTTCTTAATTTGGGTCAGGATCCGATTACTTCGATCTTGGCAATGATGCTGTTAGCTGTCATTGTTTCGATTTGTTCCACGGTTGATTCTTTTTTTGCCCTCTCCTTTGCCTCTAGTTTTACCAGTAGTTCCCTGCTGGCTTTTCTAGTGTTCGGTCCGATGATTGACCTGAAAGGGATTGGTTTAATGTTGTCTATTTTTAAACCGAGAATGTTAATTTATCTCTTTGCTTTAGCAGCGCAAATGACTTTTTTACTCACCTTAGCTCACAGTTATTTATTTTAGGTCAGTTCCTTGATAGTTTTTCCCATGAATTCATCACGTCTAAAAATAATCGCCCCCCAATTTATCGATATTATTGCCCTAATCGGTTGGGGTTCGTTACTATTTAAATACTGGATAACTGGACAGTTAAATTTACTGATCCATCCTAATTATTTTTTTCTGGTTCTCATCACCAGTATTGCTTTATTTGTTCTGGGAATAGTCAAGCTTTGGACATTATTAAAGCAGTGGCAAAAAAAGATTAATTTAGATAGTAACGATAATCGATCGCATATTACCATTCTTCCTCAACATTTTGGCTCAGGTTTATTAGTAATCACTGCCCTTTTAGGCCTATTTATCGCCCCGCAGCCCCTCAGCAGTCAAATCGCATTACAGAGGGGAATTAGTGAATCTTTACCCCTAACTCGCGTGCAAACTCAATCCTTTGGCACTACCGTTAAACCAGAGGAAAAAAGTTTAATTGAATGGGTAAGAACTTTGAATGCTTACCCCGAACCTGATGCTTACACGGGACAACCGGTAAAAGTCACAGGTTTTGTGGTGCAATTGCCCCAATTACTCGATAATTATTTATTAATTAGTCGCTTTATCCTTACCTGTTGTGCCGTGGATGCTTATCCCGTGGGTTTACCGGTGAAACTATCAGGAAGTCGCGGTCAATATCCCAATGACACTTGGTTAGAAATCACCGGAGAAATGGCCACGGAATCCTTACCCGTAGAGGTAGGAAAATCAACCACCAGAAGACAATTAGTAATTAAGGCTAAATCCGTGAAATCTATACCCACTCCTATGGATCCCTACGGATATTAATAGTTATCAGTTATCAGTTATCAGTGACCAGTGAGCAGTTGTTGTTATTAACCATCTACTATAATGATCAAGACCTTACAACTACAACCAATTGATAAATTAGCGATAACATTAATTGTATCCCTAACCTTAGTAATTGGTGGCTTAATTTGGTTAGGTAATAGCTGTGGTAATCAATGTCTTTTACAAACCGGACCAAGGGTCAAGGAATTTAGCTGGGAAAATCGAGAAATTGGCTCGGAAGATCAAGCATTTATTATCACTTTTGATCGCCCTATGGATCATGCTAGTGTAGAAAAAAATCTAGTTATCGATCCTCCGCTGCCGGGGAAGTTTAGTTGGGCCGGAAGACGATTAGCTTATACCCTCACTTCTCCCATTCCCTACGGAGAAAAATATCATCTGCAAATTGAAGGTGCGCGGGAACAATTTCGCAGCGGTAATCGATTAGGACAAACCCTGGCAATCTTTGAAAGAGAATTTAAAAGTCGGGATCGTGCTTTTGCCTATATTGGCACTAATGGGGAAGAACAGGGAAGATTAATTTTTTATAACCTGACCGAGGAGAAGAAAACCCTCTTAACCCCCGCAAATTTGACCGTTATGGCTTTTGAATTCTATCCTGATGGTAAAAAAATCCTCTTTTCGGCCGTGGCGAAAAATCAGGGGATACAGGGAATTCGTGAACTGCAGCTTTATCAAGTTGATAGCAGTCAATCGCCGGCAAAAATTGAGTTAGTGCTAGACAATAAAGATTATCAAAATAATCATTTTGATTTAGCTAAAGATGGGAAAACTATTGTCGTGCAGAGAATTGAGCGCCGCAATCCAATTAACTTCGATTTATGGGCAGTTAAATCGGGGGAAAACCCCCAACAATTAAACATCCAAGGCGGGGAATTTTTGATTGCACCTGATAGTAAAACTTTGGCTGTCACCCAGGGGGAAGGAATCGCCCTTTTGCCTTTAAAAACCGAGACAAAACCCCTAGATTTTTTACCAAAATTTGGGCGAATTTTGAATTTTTCTGCTGATGGTACGGCCGCAGCGATGGTGAATTTTAATACTGATAATGCCAAAATGCGTTATATTCGATCGCTTTTTTATGTCAATAATCAAGGATTACAAAAACGCTTACTCAATCTACAAGGTTCGATTATAGATTGTCAATTTAATGCTACCGGTAGCGATTTGTATTGTTTGTTAACCGAGTTAGTTACTAACAGTCAAGAGTACAAAGAAAAACCCTATTTTGCTAAAATAGATGTGAAGACCGGTCAAGTGACTCCCCTACTGGAATTAGCCGATTATCGTGATATTCACATTAGTTTATCTCCCGATGGTTTAGCAATTATTTTTGATCAACTTCGCACCAGTTATGATACTAATCCAACTAATCCCCTGACTACCGATTCAGGAGAAACAATTATCGGTGGTCGTTTGTGGATGTTAATTCCTCCCCTACAAGATGGAGTAAAAGCAAGTAAATCTGATTTAATTGAATTACCTCTAGCGGGAATTCGTCCCCAGTGGATGCCATAGAATTACCATCATTAAGTTAGGAATTATTTCGATGCTGTCAAACTCAGAAAAATTAGCCAAATTGCGTCAGTATTTTGTTAGTGGTGCCACTCTTTCCTATCAATTCCGTCGTCAGCAGTTAGAGAAGTTAAAACAGGCAATTATTAAATATGAAGCAGAAATCTATCAAGCTTTATATAGCGATTTAAAGAAACCTCCCGAAGATTGTTGGATTACTGAAAATGGTTTCCTTTTGGTGGAAATTAATACCGCTTTAAAAAATTTGCGCTCATGGATGCAACCCAAACCTGTTAAAACTAATCTCTTAAATTTCCCTTCCTCCAGTCAGATTATTCGGGAACCTTTAGGAGTGGTTTTAATTATTGGTGCTTGGAATTATCCCCTTCAATTGTTATTAGTGCCTTTAGTTGGTGCTATTGCTGCTGGTAACTGTGCGGTATTAAAACCGAGTGAATTTGCCTCAGCGACGGAAAAATTAGTAATTAAAATAATTCAAGAAATATTCCCAGAAGAATATGTGTTAATTGTCTCGGGAGATGGTGGGGAAGTAATTCCGAATATGTTAGACAGTTTTACCTTTGATCATATATTTTTTACTGGCAGTACCAGGGTAGGAAAAATTATTTATCAACTAGCGGCAGCAAAGTTAATTCCTGTTACTCTAGAATTAGGGGGAAAAAGTCCCTGTGTTATCGAAGCTGATGCTAATATTTCCGTGGCAACCCGTCGCATTGCCGTGACAAAATTCTCTAATTCTGGTCAAATGTGTATCGCATCTGATTATATTTTGGTACATCAATCCCAGCAGGAGAATTTTATCAGAGAATTAGCAAACACTATTGTTAATTTTTTCGGTGAGGATGCCAGATTAAGTGCTGATTATGGTAGAATGATCAACGAAAAACAATTTGATCGCCTGATTGACTTTCTCCAAGATGGTGAGATTGTTTTTGGAGGCAAAACCGATCGAGAAAATTTATATATTCAACCAACTTTATTAACTAATGTTTCCCTCGATGCTCCTATTATGCAAGGGGAAATATTCGGGCCGATTTTACCGATCATTGCCTTTAGCACTTTTGAGGAAGCTTTAGCAATTATTGCTAAAAACCCTAACCCTCTAGCTTTTTATCTGTTTACTACCAAGGCAAAGACCGAAAAGAAATGGTTAGAATCAGTCCAGTTTGGGGGAGGTTGTATTAACAACAATAGTTTTCATTTTACTAATCCTAGTTTACCCTTTGGTGGTCGGGGAAATAGCGGTTTTGGTAGCTATCATGGTCGTTTTTCCTTTGAGAATTTTAGTCACCAAAAAGCCATTATGAAAACACCTCTTTGGTTCAATCCCGCTCTAAAATATCCGCCTTTTAAGGGGAAGTTAAGCTTATTTAAGTTATTGGTTCGGTAAAAAGCTAAGTAGGTAGGTGTTAAAAACTGTCAGATACCCCCCTTATTAAGGGGGGATTAAGGGGGGATCGGCACCCCCCTTATTAAGGGGGGCAGGGGGGATCAAAGGCAAAATCTATCTTCAATTTAATTATAACTACTTACTTACAGTTTAGGTTAAAGCTTTTAAGAGAGCTTGAAATTTAAGCTGAATTTCTGCTAGTTCTTTTTCCGGATCGGAACCGGCAACAATACCCGCACCGGCGTATAATCGCGCTCGATCGCCTTTAATTAAGGCCGAACGAATACCAACAATAAACTCACTATTATTTTGACAATCAATCCAACCCAAAGGAGCGGCATAAAGAGAGCGATCGAAGGTTTCATAATGACGAATTTGTGCTAAAGCGATCTCCGTGGGAACCCCTGCGACAGCAGGAGTGGGGTGTAGTTGGGCAACAATTTCGAGGGGATGGATGGAGGGTTTTAGTTTGGCATGGATAGGAGTCCAGAGATGTTGAATATTGGAGAGTTTTAGCAATCTAGAAGGAGAATTTTGAGGATTTAAGCCAATTTGTCGCAATTTTTGGTTAATAAAGTCACTAACAGCCCGATGTTCCCGTTGTTCTTTTTCACTAGCGAGGAGTTTATTGGCTAAAAGAGCATCTTCGAGCGCATTTTCTCCCCGGGGGGCGGATCCCGCTAAAGCATCGGTGATTAATTGCCCCTGATGGACAGTTAACAAGCGTTCGGGACTAGCGCCGATAAAATGATCTCCCCGTCCATTGCCGAGGGAAAAAGTGTAGCAATCGGGATGACGCTGACGCAAATTATCGAGACAGTTTACCAGATGAAAAGGACGGGGAGAAATCACGTCAAGAGCGTGAGCGAGGACAATTTTGCTAAATTTTTGAGCATGGATAGATTGGAGGGCATCGGCAACAGCCGCTTGAAAATTATAGGTAGGATGAATATAGTAACTACAGGGATCCTGGTGGGGATTTTGTCGGCAATTGCTCGAGTTATTTTGGATAATTTTGAGGTTGTTGATAGTTTCTTCGAGGGAGTTTTCTATTTCTTTTTCGCTGGTGATTAGGAGATTGGTAAGGAAAAAATATTCCGACTGTTTTTTGATAATTTGAAACTTAGGCAGGGTTAGGGTAGCTGAGGGAAAGGGGGTAGCTGTTTCCGAGTCGAAAAAAGTGAAACTACAAAAGATGCGGGGAGTAATCTCGCTATAGTTATCAATTTTAATAATTCTTTGTTGACAGTTTTCAATAAATTTTTGAGCTTTTAAAAAACGTTGTTTGCCGTGGAAAGTGGCAGCAAAGGCGATGCCGTAGCCGAGAAAAGCGGTTTCTCGTTCGGGATTTTCCCAATAACAATGGGTGGCATAGCTAGGGGCAATCCGAGAGAGAATTTCTAGGGGATCAACGGGGGAAATTTTTTGACAAAAACTAACGAACGACGGATTTCCCTTTTCTGCGGCTAACAGTTGCGGGTTGAGGATAAAGTTATAGAGGCCGCGAAGATCAGCAATCGGACTATCAGGATAGGAAAGGCGAGGAACGGCAGAAGTCATGTCAAGTTTTTTGTATTTTTTGCAAAAAAACCATGATTAATGGTATGTAATCCCCACAGATGTGGCCAGAGTCAAGGATCTCTTTTTAACTATGATATCGGAGAAAGGGTCTTTAGGCAGAAAGGGAAGGGGATATTTGTGACGATTAACTGCGTTGGAGACAAATGAGGGGTTAAAATCTCCAGAGATGGCTATTATTTAAATGGGCAAAAAAATTAATTTAATAACTGCTACTTTACAAGTTTGTAGAAATTGCCGCCACGGGACAAGTGGGGATACATTGTTCACAAACCACACAACGGGAACGCAAAAACTTGAGACGAAAACTTTCGGGATCAAGGGTTAAAGCTTCCGTGGGACAAACTCCCGTACATAAGCCACAATCGACGCATTTTTCTTCATCAATGACGATTTCGCGACTAACTTGCGAAACGCCAATATTTTGTAATTGTAACCATTCGATCGCCGCTTCTAACTCATCGATATCTCCCGATAATTCTAATACTAATGTTCCCACTTGATTGGGGGCAACTTGGGCGCGGATAATATTAGCGGCGACGTTAAAATCCTTCGCCAGTCGATAGGTAACGGGCATATGGACGGCTTTTTTGGGAAAAGTGAGAGTAACGCGTTTTTTCATTAGGATAGGATAGGAATAATTTTTGAGAGACTATCCATGACAGCCACCACACCCACCAACAAAACCAGAAATCTGCTGCTGGCAGTAACGGCAGTTATCCTTAGTGTAGCGATTTTCTTCGGGTTTCAAACCACCGCTAGTTCTGTATCTTTGGAAGCGCAAGCGGAAAAAGCGACACCTTTCGATCTTGCCCTCAGCAATGGTAAACCCACCCTGACAGAATTTTATGCTAATTGGTGTACCAGTTGTCAGGCGATGGCCCCTGAAATTGCCGAAATTAAAAAACAATACGGTAATACCATTAATTTTGTCATGCTCAACGTTGATAATAATAAATGGTTGCCGGAAATTCTCCGTTATCGTGTGGATGGTATTCCCCATTTTGTCTTTTTAAATAACCAAGGACAACCAGTTGCCCAAGCGATCGGAGAACAACCAAAATCAATTTTAACTGCTAATTTAGAAGCACTTTTAACTAATTCTACCCTACCCTATGCCACCACTACGGGACAGACTTCTGATTTTAATATCCTTGCGGGCGCTAGTCAAACCGATCCCCGCAGTCACGGCAGTCAAGTTAAGCAGTAATCAGTAATCAGTTATCAGTTATCAGTGGAAAGCTTATGGCTGAAAGCTATAATTCAAGAGTCAACTATCAATAGGTAAGTACCTAAGCAAAATTAATTACACATATCTAACCACCTCTTGCCTCTTGCATGAGTGCCTTTTGCCTATCTTCCCTAGGAAATTTATTTTACACGACTACTTACATTTCATTGACTGAATTTTTTAACTATGGCGATTATTGTCCAACATTTGACCACAGGTAACGAATATATATTCCTAGGAGTTAGTGGGGGTGAAAGTAAGAATATTTTACCCACCAAAATGTTAGGAGATTTCTTCGCAACCGAGACTCCAGATAAATCTCGATCGCTGACGGTTTGTGATGATCAAGGCCGGATACTTTGGTTTCCCGTCACGGAAATGATTGTGGTGGAGGTAGATGGTCAAAAACCCGAAGAATTATTACCAGAAATTATCGCTCCTGAACCGGTTCCTTTACAATTAGATAAAGAGAATCAACCTCAGTCCCCAGAAAATCAAGGAAACATCGATGAATTTGCCGAAGATGACGATTGGATCTAGAATTAAATATCTAATTTTAGCGGGAATAATTGCCCTATTTACTATTGGCTTTAATTCCCTCTATTCTGTTTCTCAAAACTCGATCGCTTCCTTCCCCGTTGCCGAAGTTAAAACCCAATATCTTAACGATTGGACACCGGAATTAGAGGCAGAATTTCAACAAAGGGCAAAGCAAGTTATTAACCATTTTGCTAATCGGGAAAATTATGGCAATTTGTGGGGAGAAAACGAGAAAAGATCCTATCATCTGGCCATGTTTGATTTCTTGGCAGGAAACCGGCAAAAAGCCCTAGATTTCCTGCAGCAGGATGACCCACAAACACGAGAACAGGCCCACACTGATTATATAGATTATTATTTTTCTTTTACCCTAAAAGGACAAATTAGAAAGTATTTTCTTCTCGGAAAGTATCTCGATCCAGTTTATCGTCAGAGAATGTATAATGCGGCGAAAATTTGGACAGAAACCGACCCTTTACAACGGCCCCACCCTATCCACGGTACTGGCCAAGGAACGGGTAATGATTGGAGTATAACAAGACGGGGTTTATGGGTAGATGGTCGCAATACTGATAACCTGCGAGCGATGCGCGAAACATCGGTTTATCTGATGGCGGAAGAAACAGGAAATGAAGCAACTCGTCAAATTTATAAAAGTAAAATCAAGCGTTACGTTTCAGCTTTATATAACATCGGTATGGGAGAATGGGATTCAGAAGTTTATCACGGTCATACCTTTGCTCCCTATCTCAATCTCTACGATTTTGCTCAAGATACGGAAGTTAAACAATGGGCAAAAATGGCCTTAGATTGGTTATCCATGGCCGCTAGTGTTAAATATTATCGCGGTGGTTGGGGTGGCCCTGTAAAACGCGATTATGGTGGTAGTAATGAGGTAATGCGATCGGGTGCAGCCCGTACTTTTTGGTTATACTTTGGTGATACCCCTGTCCCCAATAATCGCCCGGAATTGGACTCTCTTTATCTAATTACCAGTCGTTACCGTCCTCCTTTGGCAGTGATGGAATTAGCCCGAAAAAACTTTAATAAACCGGTAGAAATTCTCGCCAGTAAACCCCTGTATGAAAACTGGAAACCGGGCAATAATCAAAGTCCGGGTTATTGGGAAACTCAATTTATCGGCCCTAGTTATCAAATGGGTAGTCTGGCGGGAACTTTCCCCGATGGCGATGTGGCCCCGTTTAAATTAATGGCCTTTAATCAACATAAAGGTGTGGATTTTTTTGTGGCTAACACTGGCAAAAATGGCGTAAAACCGGGCAAAAATCCCGGGGATGAAATCGGACAATATCGTAATCTTTTAATCTGGTTACGACCAGCAGATCAAGCTTTTTTCTGGCAATTACCGAAAACGGCCAAGGTAGAAAAAGATGATAATATCTGGTTTATTCAATTAGAAAAAACTTGGTTAGCCCTGAGATTAATTAATCTTTCTTCTCCTGAAATTATCGAGATTCCTAATTCCCCTTATC
The DNA here is from genome assembly GCF_027531715.1 of Microcystis sp. LE19-8.1F. Classification (NCBI taxonomy): domain Bacteria; kingdom Bacillati; phylum Cyanobacteriota; class Cyanophyceae; order Chroococcales; family Microcystaceae; genus Microcystis; species Microcystis sp. LE19-8.1F. Next base: position 28,671 of record NZ_JAPZSO010000001.1, read on the forward strand.
CTGATGATAATACCTACCAAGCTTTACCCACAGGTAACAATTATGCGGGTTTTGCCCTGGAAGTGGGGGAAGCGGCAACCCAGGGCAGTTATGAGAATTTCAAGAGCATATTTAAGCAAAAAAGTCAAGTAAATTTAACTCAAATTAACCAAGGCAGCGTCTTATTTAAAGGCAGTCAAGGGCAGAGTTTACAATTGACCTATAATCAAATCAATCTACTGCCGATGTTAGCTCGTAACGGTCAAAAGCACGATTGGTCAAAAAATTTCGCCCTTTATAACAGTTTAAGTCGAGATAACTCTCCCGTTTCTTTGTCATGGAAAAAGGGCAAATTAACCGTCAAAGCAGGTAAATATCAATTTTCTAATGCTTTGATCCTGTCTTCTCCTTAAGTTAAGTACCTAAGCAAAATTAATTATACATATCTAACCACCTCTTGCCTCTTGCCTCTTGCCTTTTGCCTATCTTCACTAGGAAATTAATTTTGCACGACTACTTAGATATTCTGGACTGTTTATGAAGATTGATCAGACCATTTGCGCTTGATTTAAGAATTCTTGCAATTCTTCTCCTTCGATTACTTCCGTGGTCAAAAGATTAGCGGTAATCGACTCTAATAAATTGCGGTTGTGACTGAGAATTGCTAGAGCTTTTTGGTAACTAGCGTCGATAATTTGTTTAACTTCTTCATCGATCGCTTTGGCCGTATTTTCCCCGATCGAACGGCGGGGACTACCCTGATTATTACCTAAAAAATTAGCCTGTCCTGTTTTATCGTAGGCTAGGGGTCCCAGGGATTTACTCATACCATAAATTGTCACCATTCTTTCCGCAATATCCGTCGCCCTTTGTAAATCATCGGAAGCGCCATTAGTGACACTGCCAAAGATTAATTCTTCGGCTGCCCGACCGCCCAATAACATAGTAATTTGTTCTTTAAATTCGGTTTCTGTCATCAAAAAACGGTCTTCCGTGGGAATTTTCAGGGTATAACCCAAAGCGGATAAACCCCGGGGAACGATGGAAATTTTCTCCACCCGACCACCTCCCGGCATGACAGCGCCGACTAAAGCATGGCCGACCTCGTGATAAGCGACGATTTTCTTTTCTTTTTCGGATAAAACCCGACTTTTCTTTTCTAAACCAGCGATAACTCTTTCTATCGCCTCTTTAAAATCAATTTGACTGACTTTTTCCCGATTATTACGGGCAGCCAAGAGAGCCGCCTCATTGACGAGATTGGCTAAATCGGCACCGGCAAAACCGGGGGTTTGGGTGGCGATCGCTTTGAGGTTAACATCTTCACCCATCTGGACTCGTTGGGCGTATATTTGCAAAATTGCCAATCTTCCCGCTAAATCGGGACGATCCACCAAAACTTGACGATCAAAGCGTCCCGGACGCAATAAAGCGGCATCAAGAGTCTCTGGGCGATTGGTGGCGGCTAAAACGATGACGACGGCTTCTTTGGGGCTAAAACCGTCCATTTCTGTCAAAAGTTGGTTCAAAGTCTGCTCGCGCTCATCATTACTGCCGCTAGTTCCCGATCCCGAACTTCTCGATTTACCGATCGCGTCCAATTCATCAATAAAAATGATGCTAGGGGCATTTTTCTTCGCTTGGGCAAATAGATCCCGCACCCGGGCTGCCCCGGTTCCGACAAATAATTCCACAAATTCCGAGGCCGAAATGCTAAAAAAAGTCACTCCCGCTTCTCCCGCGACCGCTTTTGCTAAGAGGGTTTTTCCCGTCCCCGGCGGTCCGACTAAGAGAACACCTTTAGGAATACGCGCCCCAATTTTATTAAAGCGCTCGGCATCCTTGAGAAATTCGACGATTTCCTTTAACTCGGTTTTTGCTTCCTCGGCCCCGGCCACATCACTGAAGGTAATCGGATATTTTTCGCCGTCTCCATAAACTTTAGCGAGATTTTTGTTAAAAAGCAGCGATTTACGCGTGTCATCGTTGCGATAGAACAGAAACTGCATGGCGGCGACTAAAATTAAGGGAGGAACCACCCAAGCGAGGAGAGTGGTGATCCAACTGTTTTCGGCCACGGGAATCGCCTCGAAGATTACGCCTTTTTGCTGTAATAGTTGGGGTAATTGGGGGTTATAAACTGGAATCGTGGCCAAGACTCGTTCGGAGACTAGATTACTGCTCGGTTTGCCCACCAGAGAACTAGAATCACCGTGAAAGGGATTACTTGATTCTGGGGGATTAAGGGGGGGATTACCCGGAATAGGCAGGGATTCTAAAGGATTTTTTAATTGATAAAAGATGACTTGATTGCCAATTCTGACCCTACTGATGTCGCCCCGTTCCACTCTACTGATAAATTCGCTGTAGGGTTCGAGGGGAATATTGGATAATTCTGAGGGACGAGGGATAAGAAAATAGCCTAAAGCGGCAACACCAGAACAAATGATCAGGATTTTGCCTAACCGCGGCAACCGCGACCAGGAAAATTTATTATCTTCTTGATTAGTCATAATTTTTAGGGTGGGTGAGAGTGAAAATACAAAGTTCATACTAACAATTCCCTGTCTCGATCGCCTTACCGATGGGATAGGATAGAGGATGGAATACTTGGTAGCGAGCGAGCGACAAACGAGAGAAATCCCATGAATTTAGTTAGCTTAGAGAACTTTCTCGATAACACTTCTTTTTTAGTCCTGTTTTTAACCATGCTGGTTTATTGGGCCGGGGCAGCCTTTCCTAGCATACCTTTGTTGCCCGGCCTGGGCAGCACGGGAGTGGCCATCGCTAACCTCTGTATCGCCGCTTTATTGGGGGCGCGCTGGTTAGAAGCGGGTTATTTCCCCATCAGCAATCTTTACGAATCTTTATTCTTTCTCGCTTGGGGTGTAACTGCCGTTCATTTAATTGCTGAGTACACTAGCCGCAGTCGCCTGGTGGGGGTGGTGACGACTCCTGTAGCCATGGGGATTACTGCTTTTGCCACTTTGTCCTTACCCGGAGAAATGCAAACTTCGGCGCCCTTGGTTCCAGCTTTAAAATCGAATTGGTTGATGATGCACGTTAGCGTCATGATGTTAAGTTATGCTGCTTTGATGGTGGGTTCCCTGATGGCGATCGCTTTTCTGATCGTCACTAGAGGTCAAAATATCGAGTTAAAAGGCAGTTCCGTGGGTACGGGAGCCTATCGTCTGCAAAATAAGTTATCTACCACTCTTTCCGCCCCAATTTTCCTGGAAACGGCTAACGGTGGCACAACCGCCCTTTTAACTCCCACCTTAACAGCGATGGCGACTCTTTCACCCCAACGTCTCAGCTTGGCAGAAACCCTCGATAATATCAGTTATCGCGTCATTGGTCTCGGTTTTCCCCTTCTCACTATCGGCATCATCGCCGGGGCGGTTTGGGCGAATGAAGCTTGGGGTTCCTATTGGAGTTGGGATCCGAAAGAAACTTGGGCGCTAATCACTTGGTTAGTGTTTGCCGCTTATCTCCATGCCCGCATTACCCGGGGATGGCAGGGAAGAAAACCAGCTATTCTAGCAGCGAGTGGTTTTGTTGTGGTTTGGGTATGTTATTTAGGGGTGAATCTTTTAGGTAAAGGTCTTCATTCCTACGGCTGGTTTTTCTAAATCAGTTATAGGGGTGGGGTGTGGGGTGTAGGGTGTAGGGTGTGGGGTGTGGGGACTTTTCTCAGTGAACTGATAACTGATAAGTGATAACTGATAACTGATAACTGTCTCCTAACCCCACCAACAAACTTTTTTAGCAAACCATAAATAATTACAACTTTTCAAAAATTATAAAAAATGATCGAGCAGAAAACTACTATTAAAAATCTGGCTTTAATTGCCGGTGTGCATGGCAATGAACTAACTCCCGCTTATTTGGTTAAATACCTGCAAAACTCACCTAATCTCCTGGCCCGCAACAGTTTTCAATCCCACACTCTCATCGCTAATCCCTTAGCCCTAAAGCAACGGGTTAGATATATCGATACGGATTTAAATCGTTGTTTTAACCAAAAAGATTTAGTTAATCCCGATTGTCAGCAATACGAACAAAAACGAGCAAAAAAAATAGTCAAAGAAATCCGAGAAAAATCCATCGATTTATTAATAGATATTCACAGCACCACATCTAACATGATGCTGGCGATTATTTATTCTAACCCCCATCCTTGGCTATTAAAACTATTTACCTATCTGACTAAAATTAATCCTGATGTGCGCTTAATTTATCATCCCGTCAGCGAGGAAGAAAATCATTTTCTAAAAGGAATTTGTCCCCTAGCTTTTACCCTAGAAATCGGTCCAATTAACCATGGTGTTATCTGTCCCTATCTTTTTCGTCAAACCGAAACACTCATCTATCAAATCCTAGACTATATCGAACAGGAAAATTATCTGGCTGCCCGTCTCGATACTTTCGGCGAATCCCTAACAGTTTACCAACGTTTAGGCTCGATCGATTATCCTAGGGATGAACAGGGTGAAATTAAAGCCATGTTACATCCTCAGATTCTCCAACGAGATTATCAGGCAATTCAACCCAATCAACCGATTTTTCTAGGATTTGATGGTCAGGAAATTATCTATCGTGGTGAATCTGAATTATATCCTATCTTTGTCGGAGAATCTTCCTATAAAGAAAAAGGAATCGCCCTTTGTTGGACAGCAAAAAAACAAATCGATATTAATTAGTACCTCCACAGCAGTTTTCCTGACAAAAAACCGGTCTAAATAAGGGAAAAGCCACTATGACCTTTACTTCTAATTCTCTTTTAGCTGAACGTTACCAACTGCAACAACGCCTAGGAAATACCGCTATCGGTCGTCAAACTTGGTTAGCTACCGATGTATTATCCCAAGAATCGGTAATTATTAAACTCCTCGCTTTTAGTCCCCAGATGGAGTGGGAAGAATTAAAATTATTTGAACGGGAGGCAGCCGTCTTAGCTTCTCTCCATCATCCCCGTATTCCCCGCTATCGCGATTATTTTTCCCTCGATAAAAATCAAGGTGACGGGATTCCTTGGTTTGTGCTTGTACAAGATTATATACCGGGAGAATCCTTAAGCGATCGCTTAGAAAGGGGGCAACGTTTCACCCCTACGGTAATTCGGACTATTGCCCAAGAACTTCTCGAAATTCTCATCTATTTGCACGAATTATCGCCCCCAGTATTACATCGAGATATTAAACCTAGTAATTTAATTATTAACTCGGAAAATAACGTTTATTTAGTAGATTTTGGGGCAGTCCAGTCCTGGGGTGCAGCAACAGGAGTTACTTTTACCGTGGTGGGAACGAGTGGTTATGCACCCCTAGAACAATTTTGGGGCCGGGCGGTTCCCAGTTCTGATTTATATGCCTTGGGCATGACTTTAATTCATTTATTGACGGGAATTGTGCCGATAGAACTGCCCCACCGCGACTCTAAAATTCAATTTCGCCAACTGGTGACAATTGATGATGATTTAATCGATTGGTTAGAAACTATGACCGATATGGCGGTAGAAAAGCGGTTTAAAAGTGCCAGAGAAGCCCTGAAATTTCTCCAACATCCCTACTATCGCCAAGCCTCAAGTTTAATCGATCCTAAGAAATTACCAAAACCTCCCCACAGTTCCATCCGTATCGCTAAACACCGGGATAATTTAGAGATTAATTTACCCCCAAAAATTAAGCTACCTTCCGATGCAGCTACTCTCTGGTCTTTGGCGATTGCCCTTACTGTCAGTATCTTTATCTCCCCGATTCTTACCTTTATTATAGCTCTAATTGGTTTTATTTGTTTGCGTGAGATGCAATTAATTCTTACCCCTCAAGAAGTTTTAATTAAATATAAAGTTTTAAATTTTATCTACCAAAAATTTGCCTTCAGAACTCAAGATTTATGGGGTATTTTTCTCCATAGCAATGGCACAGAAGGTAACTATCAGATTCGTCTGCGGACGGCTAAAAATTATTATCTTATCGGTCAGAATCTCCGCGAGGATGAATGTCTCTGGTTAGGACAGGAAATCCAAGATTGGTTAAATTTCATCAAATATAGCGTTTCTCCTCAAGATGAAGTGTAACCTGACAGGGCATCATCGACCATCCCCCCAAAACGAAAACCTCACACCTCACCATGAAGATAACTGCTATAGGTTATCAATTTCATCGAGAATCAATTCAAGAAATCCTAGGAATTAGTCGGTAGGCATTTTTCCCTTTTAACCTTAATCTTGCAGAGATTCCCCTATCTTGGTAGAATAATAACTGATTGGCATTACCTCGGCTACAAGGCGGCAATTATTAAATCGGATTAGGAATTGCCAAAAGGCGGCCATGAAATGTTAGTTATTAGTGGAGAAGAAAAAATGATCTCTGAAATTTACAAAAAAGTCAGCTTGTTGGTTTTGTATCAAGGGGTTTTTGATAATGCTATTGGCCAGGCATTTATTACCCTATTAGCTACGGATAATGTTGCCGATTTTCTCAAAGCTTATGGTCAATGGTTTCAAGCTTTAGCATCTAAAAATATCAGTTGGAATGATTTTCTAGTCGAACAAATTCTCTTAGATGATAATCCCTTTAGTCAACAGGTACAGAAAAAAAGTGTTTGGAAGTTACCCGAATCTTTAATTAATGGCGTTAAACAGGATTTATCTATCCTCCAATCTCTTTATAACTCTAGCATTTATAGCTTAAGCAGTTCGACAATTTTTGAACAAATTAAATTTCTAATTTTCCCTGCTTGGGAAGTGGACAATAAATTAGAAAGTTTCCTGCATTCCAGTTCAGATTGGACGGAATTAGTCGAAGATTTAGCAGATTATTATCGCGAATGTGGTACAGGAATTTTTGCCCGTTATCAAGCTTTAAGGTGGCAAGAAGGCAGATTACAAGGAATTACTCATCCCGATCCCGTGCAGATTCAAGACATAGTCGGTTATGAAATGGCTAAGAAAACCTTGATTAAAAACACTGAGTTTTTATTGGCAGGTTATCCTGCTTTAAATGTCTTACTCTATGGCAGCCGTGGTTCGGGAAAATCCTCTCTAGTCAAGGGATTGCTGCCAAAATACCATAGTCAAGGATTGCGCTTAATTGAAGTGGCAAAATCGCAATTAAAAGACCTACCATTAATTATTGAAATCTTGCGAGATTTGCCTCAAAAATTTATTATCTTTGTCGATGATTTATCCTTTGAAGAAGACGATGAAGCTTTTAAAGCTTTAAAGGTTATTTTAGAGGGCAGTCTCACCGCTAGACCGAAAAATGTCGTAGTTTATGCCACTTCTAATCGCCGACATTTAGTCAGAGAATTTTTTGCGGATCGACCACAACCAAAAGATGGGGATGAAGTGCATAATTGGGACACAGTACAAGAAAAATTATCCTTTAGCGATCGCTTTGGTTTAACCCTCACTTTTGAACCAGCTAATCAAGAAAAATATTTGGAAATAGTGCGTCATTTAGCCAGTTTAGCTAAATTAAAAATTAGCTTAGAAGACTTAGAATTTCGTGCCAAACAATGGGCAACCCAACATAATGGGCGATCGGGAAGAACTGCTAGACAATTTATTGATTTTCTGCAAGGAGAATTAGGATTAAATAGGTAGCATTAAGTAAGTGTTTCTAATTAAATAGAAGATAGATTTTGCCTTTGATACCCCCTTATTAAGGGGGGTGTCTGACAATTTTTAACACCTACCTACTTAATTATGTTATGATCAAATAAAATAAGCTCTAATCTAGAAAAATGTTGACTCAATCTCCTCCCGAAATTCTCAGCTTAGAAGAATATCGCAACCTAGAAACTAGCGCGGAAACTAAACACGAATATCACGACGGGGAAATTATCGAGATGACAGGGGGAAGCATCAATCATAATAGTATTCTCATTAATCTTATTGTCCTGCTAAAATTAGCTTTAAGAGGAACTAATTATCGTCTTCAATCTAGCGATCTACGTCTATGGATACCCCAATATAATCGCGGTTTATACCCAGATTTAATGATCATTGCCGGGGAACCATTATTCAGTGATAATCGCAATGATGAAATTTTAAATCCCTGCCTAATTATCGAAGTTTTATCTCCTTCCACCTCTGGTTATGATCGGGGTGATAAATTTCGTTATTATCGTTCTATACCCCAATTAAACCAATATCTTCTCGTCAGTCAAGGGGAGATACTAATAGAATCCTATAGCAAAACATCAGAGAATAATTGGTTACTGCAAGAATACACCCCAGCCAGGGGAATTATATCCCTAGATTCTTTAGGAATTAGCTTAAATATTGCCGATATTTACGAAGGAATTGATTTTAATCTCAACTCCTAACTTTGGCTATCTTTTAAGAGGACGTACTAAAAACAATTTTACCATCTTTTACCGCCACTAAACGCAAAGTTAAGGGTCCGGCCGTATTAGTTTTACTAGCAGCAATTGCCTCAAGTGTCTCGATAGAATTACCCGACTTTTTGACTTGACCAATAAAGTTAACTACCGTAGTTAATAACCCATCTTCCACCTGAATTGACCCTAAAACTCCCGCACTTCTGGCGCGAAATTGAGCCGAAGCTAAGAGTAAATCTAAGCGCTTTTGTAGGTCTTCTTCTGTCATATTTTCGGGATCGATGGAAACGGCAGCGATTACCTGTTTCTCCTCAAAAACTCTTTGATTGGGAACCACATCAGCAAAGACACGAATCTCGGTTTCTCCTAAGACATAATTACCTGCTGAAAGGATTCTCACCACATATTCTTTACCGTCCTGTAATTGTTGACTTAACTGTTCTACCTGTGCTTTTGTGATCTTAACTAAACGTTGGTCAAAATTAGGCTGATTCGGTTGGGTGGCGCGGATAGCATTTATATTCGCTTCTCGCAATAATTTATCGATAACGGTGACAATAGCTTGGGGATCAACAATACGAAAAGCACCAAAAGATAACACCTGTCCCCGGAAAATAGCGATTTGTTTTTCCCGCAATTCTTGATAGGTTTGATAGTATTGTTCTAAAACTTCCACTTCCCGCTTAAGAAAAGCCATTTGGGTTTCTAAATCTTTTAATTTTCCCTCGCGCTGTTCCAAAGCTAAATTTTTATCGACGATCGAGCGATCGAGTTCTCCAATGCGTTGATCCCGGCGATCAATTTCTAGCTGTAGGGTTTTTTGCTGGGTTTCCAACTGTTGAAGTCGCGCTTGTCTGGCCGTTAATAACTTTTGTTGATTAGCCAACTCTTTATCTCTAACTTGAACGGTGGTTTGTAGTTGATTGATCTGACTAGAAAGAATTGATTTTTGTTGGGACAATTGATCTCGTTGACTGATTAACTGTGCCTTTTGATTAGTTAAAATAACTCGTTCATTGTTTAAATTAGCCACTTCCTTCCGAAACTTTTCCAACTGTCCCGAAACTAATCGCAAACGTTGACGAGAAGCTTGATAATTTTTGTTAAGAACCTCTAGACGTTTCTGCACGGCTATCTGTTCACTTTTAGCCGTTTTTAAAGCCTTTTCCACCTGATTTTTTTGTTCGGTGGTTTTTCTTACCTGACTTTCCAAATCCTTAATAGCGGCACGACGTTCATTTAAAAGACGATCCAGTTCAAAAACCCCTTGACGCAGGGATTTACTAGAAGCAAACAAGACAATTAAAGTGGAGCCGGCGATCAAAATTCCCGTTACAATCGTCATTAAAGTTGCGGTTTGTTTCGGACGCAGATTAAATAAACGCATCCTTTTCTTACCGATACGGCTCCCTATGCGATCGCCAACCGCCGCTATCAGACCACCTAAAACCACGATGGCCAAAACCAAAATATAAGCGCTAGTCATCCAGAATTTAAGTAAATTGTTGACTGAGAGCGACGGGATTATGGACGGTAATTTTCTTCTTGTAAATTGAGACCATTTCTTGATCCCGCAGCTCTCCCAATAAACGGGTGACAGTGACGCGGGTAGAACCGATCGCTTCTGCGATCGCTTGGTGAGACAATTTTAGATCCACCCGGATGCCATCGGTGGTGGGAACCCCAAAATCACGACAGAGAATCAATAAAAAACTGACCAAACGGGAACCCATATCCCGGTGAGCCAAGGTTTCGATCATCATTTCCGTTTGCAGAATCCGCGAGGACAACCCCTGCAACATCAACATTGATAAATCGGGATTATTGCGGAGGGATCTTTCTACCTGATCGATCGGGGCCGAGAGTAATTCTACCGGAGTAAAAGCCACGGCATGATAAAAACGATCCGATCGCTGGCCGGTGAGTAAGGATAGCACACCAAAGACGCTATTTTCCCGCAGTAGAGCCACGGTAATTTCTTCTCCCGCTTCATAGACTCGCGACAACTTAACGGCTCCTTTCAGCAAAAAATAGACTCTTTCGGCGGGATCTCCAGGGAAAAAGATCGTTTTGCCACGCTCGAACAATTCCACCACCGGGGGGAAATTGCCGCTGCCGATTCGACGGAACACATCTGCTAGGGGTTTGTCTTGTATTAGGGATAAGTCCATCTCACATCCAAAAAAGGGGAAAATTGTTTTTATTATGCAACGAGTGTCACCTCTATTAAACATAACCGCTGCCTAAACTGGGAAAAGTTTTGGGCGCTTTTTGCCAGACAATGGGGGAGGGGTGATCATTGCTGCCCCTTTATCTGTATCCCTATTATACCGAATCTCGCTGGGGTCGGCTATTGGGGAGATTTTTGTAAGAGAAACGAGAACTATGTTAGATTTAACGGGAAAAAACGCCCTAGTGACGGGGATTGCCAATAATCGCTCGATCGCTTGGGGAATTGCCCAACAACTCCATCAAGCTGGTGCAAATATCGGTGTCACCTATCTCCCCGACGAAAAAGGCCGTTTTGAGAAAAAAGTGCGAGAATTGGCCGATGAACTTAATCCCGCTTTTTACGTCCCCTGCGATGTCCAAAATGACCAACAGGTAGAAGATACTTTCGCTACAGTGGCGGAAAAATGGGGCAAACTGGATATTTTGATTCACTGTCTCGCTTTTGCCGATAAAGAGGGTTTAACGGGCGATTTTACCGCCATCCCTCGGGAAGCTTTCACTAAATCCCTAGATATTAGCACTTTTTCCCTAACCCGTCTAGCGCGATCAGCTAAACCTTTGATGACGGCAGGGGGAAGTATTATCACTCTTACCTATCTCGGCGGTGTCAAGGTAATTCCTAACTATAATTTAATGGGGGTGGCAAAAGCCGGTTTAGAAATGAGTGTTCGCTATTTAGCCGCGGAATTAGGTGGCCAAAAGATCCGAGTTAATGGTATTTCCGCCGGTCCAATTCGCACCTTGGCATCTTCGGCCGTGGGGGGAATTCTTGATATGATCCATCATGTGGAAGAAATCGCTCCTTTACATCGCACGGTGACACAAATTGAAGTGGGAAATACGGCCGCTTTTTTAGCCAGTGATCTTGCTAGTGGTATTACCGGTCAGATTATTTATGTAGATTCCGGTTACGAAATTATGGGAATGTAGTTTTAAGTAGGTAGGTGTTAAAAACCATCAGCGCCCCCCTTATTAAGGGTAGTAGGGTTGATTCATGAATCAACCCTACTATGAATCAACCCTAGGATCAAGGGGGTATCAAAGGCGAAATCTATCTTCAATTTAATTGAAACGACTATCATAAAAGACTATGATCGTGTTTGTTGCGAAGTTGCTGAAGAGTCTTGCGATCGCTCTCTAGATCGACTTCATTGTAATGTAAATCGGCATCATGGTTTTTCAAAAAAGCATCCACCACCCAACGAGAAGATAGACCTAAAATACTTCCGACCTCGGCACTGGTGATTTTTTCCGCTCGGTAGGCCTGCACCACCAAAGCCTCTAAAATTTCACGGGTAAGATTATTGTAGTTGTAATGTTGAAGCAATTCATCGGGAATATCGATAGTAATTTTCATGATTTAGCTTCCTTTTTTTTGGGGTTTACTGATAATGTTTATATCCTTTCTCCTCAAGATGAAGTATGACCTAATTTGATATTGACCACCGACTCCCCACCACGAAAACGTCTGACACGATTGAGTATTTAACGGGTTGGTCTTCGATTTTAGAATCTCTATGTCTGTCGGTAATTTAGAAATTGGCGTTGTCAGATCAGAATATGAAAGATGCAATGCAATCCTTGCTATCAAAGTAATTTCAGTTCCAAGCTGATTCGGATCATCTTTCAATTTGACAACGCCTAGAAATTTGCTATAAGATTCTATGATCCGAGCCAGACTAATAGGGAGTGAACGAGCGATAGAATTGGAAATACTATCGATATTATCATAAGAATTATAGGGATCAGCAGCCACTGGATAGGCTGGGGTAATTGCATCACTCGGATAGCGCTACCAGCAATCGCTAATACGGCTGCGCCGAACCCATTACGCTTTTCTACTAGGGTTGAAACAATAGTTCTCAACCAAAACCAAGGCGACTGAATCGTAAATTTATTTTTGCTCTCTTCATATTGTTGGAACAATAAATCCAGCAATAGAGTCGTTTTTTCTGCCGCTTCTCCCGGAGTATCATCTTGTTCGATTTCCTGAAGGACTTTCGCAAGATTTCGCTCCTGGAAAATTAATTTTTGTTGTTGTTCGGTTAGCTGCTTGAGCAAAGTTTCTGCTTGTTCTCGTCTAGTTCTGAGACTTTTCTCAATACATTTCATTTCTCCCGGCTCTAAATCTTTCAAGACATCAGGAAAATCGTTCCAAAGGATTTCTCGCTGTCCCGCTCTCACGATGTTTTCAACGAACTGTTTAAACTCTCTTTGATGATTCTGTGTGTAATCATCTGGATCGCAGAGAAAGTTTCCTAGGTAGCGGAGAATATCGTTTCTCTCTTTTTCTGTTGCTTTCGGCAAAGCCTCTCGAACCAAGTTATCTAGATAATCCAGATGTTGCCCATCTTGATGAATTCTAGTGTTGAAAAGTAGAAAATTGTGTAAGGATTGCGGAGTCAGTAAACTATCTACTAATTGGTTAAGTCCGTCTAGTCTGCCCCAGAGAAGATCATTCGTTCGGTAGAATTTTTTAAAGAATCCACCGAAGGCATTGTACTGATGACCTAAAATTTTAGATTTTTCAGTCTTTTTCTCTTCCCGTTGTTCAATATGATAACAGTATTTTCCGTATCCCATTTCCGCATCTTTAGGAGAAATACGGGCAAGTTTAATTGTATTTTTTGTGGCGATATCGCTTAAATACTCGTAGGAATAGAGGACTTGATCGATAGACTGAAAATCTTGAAAATATCGATGCAATTTTTGACTAGAATCAGGATCAAGATAAGGAGTTAGCGATTCGATAAACCTCTGGGAATTTTTTTCAATTAATTGTAAAATTGTCAAATTATTGTCCGAATTATCTCGATCATCTACTCTGGATGGAACAATCTCGATTATCTCTAAATTTTCTACAACCCATAGGTTTACCTCCGAACAAGAATCTTTTTTTTTGGGGAGACTAGCAACTGAGATATGCTGTTTAACTTGGAGTTTGATCTGATCGATCTCAGAGCTTTTATCTTTAAAGCCATGTAGGGTTAAAACTTTACAGATAGGAAGTTTATAAATCTGATCGAATATTTTTTTTGAGACAGAAGACTCCTGTTCTGGCAACAATAATTTAAGGTTTGACCAATTAACATTTTCGTTCTTAAAATTAATTTCTTGAGGAAAATGAATCTTCTTAAAAAATTCGTAATAGGCGAGCAACAAATCCCCCGATGACAATTTATCACTAAATTCAGAGCTTGATTTAAAATTGACGCTCAATAGGGTTTTATGGAAAGTGATCAAAAAGTGATAAATTTTTTCGAGATCGAATTTTGATACATCATCGGTACCCGCCAACTCGGAAAAGTCGTAGTAGTTTAAAATTTTCTGGATCGATTTTTGAATCAGCTTTAATAATTCTAATTGCCAACTTAGTTGATAGGAAAGATAGCGTAGGGCGACAAATTGCCGTAGAGCTAAATGGCAATCAGGAAAGTTACCCGGAAGGGAAGGATAAAATTCCTGCTGTATTTTATCCTCCGATAATTGGGCAATTCTATCGAGTAAAAAAGAATGTTTGCGAATTAAGAAATCAAGATCGATCGGTTGTATATCTCGATAGATAGTTTCTAAATCGATAGCTTGTTTCTCAGCTTTTGCCCTTGCCGGAATCTGCACATCTTCTAAACTCTTTAAGTCCTTGAGAATTTCGGCGGTTTTGTCTAAAAAGTCCTTCTGGCAATCCTGCTTAGTCTCGAAGGGAGATTTCCGGAGCAAAACCTCATGAATTGTTCGATCAAGTAACCCGAATAAGCGACATTTAATATAGGCATTTTGTTGCAATAAATCTTGCTCTTTATTCTCTCGCTTATCGATAGCTTGTAGGATTGTATCTTTGAGAAGTTTGTAGCGAGTAACTTTACGATTTCCTTCCTCGATCAATTGCAAATCCTTCGCTATACTTTGATAACGAGGAAGACCCGTTAAAGCCCCTAGAAGAACTTTATCTACCGAGGGTAGCTTGTTCTCTTTTCGGGCCAGGTCATCGAAAAAGCGATCGGGGGTAGGATCGAGATAAAATAACATCCGTTTGACCGAACGATAGGCAGTCCGTCCGTAAATGGTTTCTACCGTATAGGTAAAAGGACGATTATCTAACACACCCCCATCGATGAGATAGATAGGATAATTTTTCTTGTTTTCCCGATAGCTAGGCTCTAAATCCCGGTCTTGCAATTGACCCCATTCCACCAGTTTTCTATCGACTTTAATCTCATCGGTATCTTTGTTTTCCTGGTCTTCTGGAGAGAGTTGCACGGTAACTACTGGGAAAGCTACGGGAAAACAGGAAGTGGCTCGACAGAGTTTCGCTAAAGCAGTTTCTGTGATTTCGTTCGACTGGACGGTTCTAAAAGGATTCTCGACGTACTCCGATTGATCCTGACGGTATTTTAAATGAAAAAAGGCTTTATGATCTTTGATATCGATGACCTTGCCGACATTATCGAACGTCTGATTGATTTTCCCCTTAAAGTCGGTCGCAGTGATAAATAAATCTAATTCCCCGAAGTCGGAATACCAGTCTCCTATCGAGGGAAAAGTCGGTTCTTGGAAAGCTTTTTTAAATTGCTCTTGGTAGAATCCCTCTCCATCTAGAAAAGAAAATTTTTCACCATTCGGCGACGATTTTCTTAAAAGTTTTTGAATATCGCCCTGTTCGCGCCACAATTCCGCAAATTTTTTAAAGTTTGTCGCTTCCTCTAGATTACTGTTAGCGATCGCGTAACTGAGCAGAACACCGTTTACCCCTCCCGCAGAAGTACCCGACACGATATCCACGACGATATCGGAATCGGTTAACGCTTTGATCAATTTGTAAATCCCTCTCCCTCGAATCGCATTATAGAACTCCTGACAGACCCCATTCATGTATACTGCTAGGGAGACTCCCCCGTATAAAACGATACCGAGCCGAAATTCGCGGGAAAAAACTGGCAGGGGCAAATTGTGTTGATGGTTACTATTCATAACCTCGCCTCCTAGGGACTAAGTAATTATACTCTTTCAGTATAATCCGCTAATGAGTCGAAATCCAGAAAGTTTTTATCAAGAATTATCAAAAAAAAGGGCAAATTACCGAATAAATTATGTATTTTTGTTGTGAAATATTTCCAAATATATCTCGACTTTCCCAACTCCGGTGCAGTCTTAACGAGTAATTTAGTGGCCCCAGCAGCTTAAAACTGCCGACCACAATGATTCTGCTTCTTGTAACGTAATTCCAGCAGTAGGAATAAGACTACGAAGCGTACCTTTTACCACGTCCGTTGAGAACAGGAAGAGCAGAGGACATGATTAGGCCATTACCTCTACTTGACAAGTTTCAATCGTGAGCGGTAGTCCACGTTCTGCACGAACTTCAAGGCAAGCGATAATCGCATCTCTGATATTTTCTAGAGCTTCTGCTCTCGTTTGACCTTGGCTGACACAACCCGGAATACTGGGGCATTCTACAACCCAAACCCCATCCTCGTCACGGTCAAGTGTTAAAGTCAACTTCATAACTTCTCACTATAATCTCGCAGGTTATATTTTACCTATTAGGGCCTGAGTTGGTTAAGCGGCGATCGCTAATTCTTGCTAAACAGCATACAGAATCAGGGTTTTGAAGAAAAGCGGAAAGGAAGATAAGGAAATTATATCTCTACTGCCGAAAGTCGTCCCTCTACCGGTTCAAATTCGTCCTCTAATAGCCAATTTTCCGCTTCCTCGTAACTCGCACCAGTAAATACCACCTGATAACCCTCAGAGGGATCGTACACGCGATAGTTTCCTGAAGATTCAGCGAGTAAAAGCAAGATATAGGGAGGAGATATCAGCGTATCGATCCAAACCTCGGCAAAATTCCAATTATTATCGGCTAGGTTGGCTGCAGGGGATAACGTGATAGCGGTTTTCTGCATCGATCTAATTTTTTCTAGAATGGGGAGAAAAGTAATTGCCATCGATTCATGATTCAGAGTATCTCGTCCTCTTGGTTGTCTGAGTATTCCTCGGCAGTTGCCGCAGGAATTTGCGCTATTTTAGTCTTTTTTGGTTGGTTATGCCTACACCTTAATCTGATCGGCCCGGCTTTTATCCTACTAGCGATCGCCTATGTGGTGGGAGGATACGAGAGTACCCAAGCAGGATTGACGACTTTATGGGAGGAAAAAGAACTGGATGTGGACCTGTTAATGATTGTAGCGGCGTTAGGGGCGGCGATTTTGGGACTCTGGGATAGTAATTACTATCTAATCATCGATGGAGCCGTTTTAATCCTGATTTTCGCTATTAGTGGCGCATTAGAACAGATTGCCATGGCGAAAACCGATCGCAATATTCGTTCTCTCATGGCCATGACTCCCGATACTGCTAGATTAATCACGGGAGACAGGGAAAAAGAGGTTCCTATCAAGCAATTACGGATCGGTGACACAGTTTTAGTCAAACCGGGCGAATTAATCCCCATTGACGGCATTATTATGGAGGGAAACAGTCCCATTAATCAAGCGCCAATTACCGGAGAATCGCTTCCCGTGGATAAAACCATCGGGGAAGAAGTCTTTGCGGGAACTCTCAACGGTGCGGGAGTGCTACGTTTAAAGGTGGAAACTCCCCCCGAAAGTCGCTTAATTGAGAGGGTGATTCGTTTGGTAGAAAAAGCACAAAATGAATCCCCTCCCTCCCAACAGTTTATCGAAGGTTTCGAGCGGGGTTATGCGAAAATTATCGTGATTTTGGGCTTAATTTTCGGGATTTTACCGCCTTTTCTCTGGGGTTGGACCTGGGAAACCACTATCTATCGGGCCTTAATTTTTCTCGTGGTGGCTTCTCCCTGTGCTTTAATGGCCTCAATTATGCCAGCTTTGTTATCGGGTATCGCTAACGGGGCAAAACAGGGGATTTTATTCAAAAATGGCGCAAGATTGGAGATGATCGGCCGCATACGAGCGATCGCTTTTGATAAAACCGGCACTCTCACCCTCGGTAAGTTGCAAGTGGTGGAAATTATCCCTATCCATGCAGTCAGCGAAAATGAGGTGTTAGCGGTGGCTGCATCCCTAGAATCCTGTTCGGAACATCCCATCGGATCCGCTATTACCGCCACAGCCAGGGAACGTGGTATAAATTTCTTCAGTGCTAATCAGGTGCAAGCGGTATCAGGACGGGGTATCACGGGAAAAATTGCCGATAAGTCGGTATCTGTGGGCAATTTTGCCTATATTCGTGACCATATTACTGATCTTGACCAGAATATCTTAGCTATCCGCGAACGTTTACAAAAAGAAGGTAAAACCCTCGTCTGGGTAGTACAAGAGAATCAAATAATCGGTGCGATCGCTGTGGCCGATACCCTGCGGGAATCGGCAGTTAATCTGGTGAAGCAGCTAAAAAAGATCGGTATCGAACATATCGTTTTAATTACGGGTGATAATCAACAAAGTGCCGATAAAGTCGCTGAAAAACTCGGTATTGAGGAGGTTTACGCTGATTTACTGCCCGAAGATAAGTTAACCGTTATCCAAAATCTGCAAAAAAAATATCACACTGTCGCTATGGTGGGGGATGGCATTAATGACGCGCCCGCTTTAGCCATGGCTAATGTGGGGATTGCCATGGGAAAAGCTGGTAGTGATGTGGCCTTGGAAACGGCCGATATTATCCTTATGTCCGATAATTTAGCCAAAATTCCCAGCGCAATTAACCTTGGTCGTCGTGCCAATCGCATCGTTAAACAGAATATCACCTTCGCCCTCGCGTTTATCGGCATATTGCTAATAGCCAATTTTGCCGGTGATATAACTTTACCTCTAGGTGTTATCGGTCATGAAGGATCGACGGTATTAGTGACTCTAAGCGGTTTAAGATTGTTCAAATAGGGATAAAAATACAGAGAACTATGGGCGAAATCCAGGCAATCCGAGGCACAAAAGATATTTTACCGGCGGAGGTCGGTTACTGGCAGTGGTTAGAGGAAACTGCCAGCAGAATTTTAGGGACTGCGCTGTATCAAGAGATACGAACTCCCATTTTTGAACAGACGCAACTTTTTGAACGGGGTATCGGGGAAGCGACGGACGTGGTAGGTAAAGAAATGTACACTTTCCTTGATCGCGGTCAACGTTCCCTGACTTTGCGACCAGAGGGAACGGCTGGGGTCGTTCGCGCCTATATTGAACACAAATTACAGGCCGCCGGAGGAGTACAAAGACTCTGGTATAAGGGGCCGATGTTTCGTTATGAACGTCCGCAAGCGGGTAGGCAGCGACAGTTTCATCAAATTGGGGTCGAATTGTTGGGAAGTGATGATCCTAGGGCGGATGTGGAAGTAATTACCCTTGCCAGCGAGATATTAAAAGCTGTGGGGCTAGAAAACCTAAAATTAGATATTAATTCCCTGGGAAATGCCCAAGATAGGCAAAATTATCGTCAGGCCCTGCTAGATTATTTGACTCCCTACAAAACTGATTTAGACGCGGATTCTCAACAGAGATTAGAAAAAAATCCCCTGCGAATTTTGGATAGTAAGGACGAGAAAACCAAGATTATCTGTAAGAATGCCCCCAGTATTCTTGAACACCTCGGCAGTGATTCTCAAAAGCATTTTGAACGGGTGCAATCTTTACTAACCGATTTGGGAGTTATCTATAATCTTAATCCCTGTTTAGTGCGAGGATTGGACTATTACACCCATACGGCCTTTGAAATTCAGTCCGATGATTTAGGCGCTCAAGCTACGGTTTGCGGTGGTGGTCGTTATGATGGTTTAATAGCTCAATTAGGCGGACCAGACACACCAGCAGTGGGTTGGGCGATCGGTTTAGAACGTCTGATTATATTATTACAACAAAAGCAATCTTTATCTTTTTTGGTTCCCGATTTTTATCTCGTCTCCAAAGGAGAAAAAGCTGAGGCACGCAGTGCGGTATTAGCGCAGCAATTACGCGGATTGGGGTTTAGCGTCGAGTTAGACTTAAGCGGCAGCGCTTTCGGAAAACAATTTAAACGGGCCGATCGAGCTAAGGCCGTGGGCTGTATAATTTTGGGGGATGCTGAGGCTGAAAATGGCACGGTACAACTGAAATGGATGGCCACCCAAGAACAAATTAGTCTAACCCAAGCGGATTTATTGACACAAGCAAGGGAATTAAAAGCGCAAATCTCTCGGCACAAATCCTAAGTTTTAGCGTCATGGCCAAACATTAGGCCTAGGCTAAGATTATGGAATTTATACTGCAAAAACAAGGGGAGAATCACGGAAGCACAATTTCTACTAATTCTCTAGAAATTGTCTCGGGAAACTATCGTCTCTTGGCCCGTCTGGATTCTCCTTTTGTCAATATCGAAGTGCGTATCGATTACGAATCTCCCGAAAGTAGTGAACGATATACCCATTATTATCGATCGGATGCTGGGGGGTGGCTGGAAATTTTTTCCTATCGAGATTTGGGAATAGGTAGCTGGAAAATTCGCTGTTATGGGGATATTCTGGCAGAATTGGGGGGGCAAGGTTGGCAAGAAATGTTAACTTTAATTGTTACTCCTGTTAAGATCAATTATCTGGCTCAATTAGAACAGTTAATTAAAACCGAAATTGAACCTTTATTAGCACGAGAATACTCTCCAGAAATGGTAAAATTAGAACTGGCCGATTTAACCAATAATTCCGCCTTTGTTTTTGATTTATGCCTACCAGAGGAAACAATGATTGCTAGAGAAGGGGTAACTCTAGAACTGCCGGAACCTGCTAATATGAAAAAGAGCCTTCAAAGTTTATCTAATCGCAATTCTACACCCCTACCCCCGAAAATATCCGGTTCTAATTCTCGCCGAAAATCACCGCAACTGCCCCCAATTCCTAAAAGTAAATAACCTTTCGCAATTCTGCACCCCTACCTCCGAAAATATCTGGTTCTAATTATCTCAGGGACTTTTTCCCTGAAAATTAGGTAATTGACCAGATGAAAATCGGTAAAACCCTACACCCTACACCCTACACCCTGCCCCCAGAAAAAACTTTTTCAGCAAACCCTATGTAATGATGAGGTGAGGCAGCAACTTAAACCTAAGATTTTTTCAAGAACTTCTGACGAACTCGCGAGATTAACAGGTCTAATTCTGGTAACTTCAATAACATCGCACCGAGGAGGAATAAACCCACCGCTACGGTCGAAGCAAAACCCAACTGTAACAATTGTAAGAAAATATTACCAGCACCGAAAACCTTTTCCCAACCCCAACTAGCACCCCAACTAGCAACACCAGAAAGTATTGTAATTACCGTTAATCCCAATAAGGATAAACCCCATTCTCCCAAGGGTAAACCCCCTAAACGACGATTTAAAATTACCGTAAAAATGCCCATAGAAAGGATATTAACCCCCACGGTTGCTAAAACAATCCCCGGAGTACCAAAAGGTTTATACAAGAGGAAATCCAGCACACCATTAAGAAAAATATTCACCATACTCACCTTAAAGGGAGTGTCACCATCACCCAAAGCATAGAACACTCGTACTAAAACATCGCGGCCAAGATAGAAAAACATCCCGAAACCGTAGGCCATTAATACGGGAACCACCTGTTCCGAGGCAGCCAGATTAAAGGCACCCCGTTGATAGATAACCCGAACTACCGGGAAAGCGAGGGCGATAAAGATAGCCGTGAAGGGTAACATGGTTAAAGCCGTCAATAATAAACCCTGACGGATTCTTTGCTTCAATTCTCCCCAATTTTCCGGTTCCGTCAGTCGAGAAAATATCGGCATAAACGGCACGAGAATCATGTTAGACATGATGCCCAAGGGCGTGAGAACGATAAAACTGGCGTAACGCATGGAAGCGGCAGCATTTTCGATAAAAGAAGCGAAAAAGAGGTCGGTATAAACGTTAATATGCAACATTCCTGAAGATAAGGTCGCTGGAATCATCACCCGCAACACCTCCGACACCCCCGGAATCCGCCAATCCCAACGAAATGTTAATTTTCCTAAACCTGACTTGACTTGTGCGCCCACTTGTGCTAACCATTGCCAGAGCGCCCCGACGAGAGTACCGCCGGCGAGGACAAAACCCCCTAGTTGAATGTATTGCGGATTATCAATGCGATCGCCAAGTAGCCAGGCCAGCAAACCCACCCCGATAATTACCGCCACACTGGAAAAAAGCGGACTGAGACTCGGTAGCCAGTATTGGTCTGCCGCGTTGAGAGTACCGAAACCAATGCCGATTAAACCCGCTAAAACCGCCATGGGGGCCATAATTTGCAGTTGTTGAATGGCCATGCTGCGGGTGGCGGCATCTAAACCGGGAGCGAGAACATCGATAAAAATATTGGCAAAAACGATTAAAAAGACAGTGACAGCTAATAAAATCGCGCTGACTAGGGTGGTAATAGTCTCGACAATCGGCGCGGACTCGGATTTATCTCTTTTGGCCAAAACACTGACCAAAGCGCTGTGAAAAGGGCCGTTAATACCACCGAGGAGAATTAACAGAAAACCGGGGATAACGTAGGCA
>NZ_JAPZSO010000131.1:0-1460 GCF_027531715.1 Microcystis sp. LE19-8.1F
TCCGACCAGATTTCTTGATAGATAACTGATTCTTTCATGATGTCCTTCCTTAATAATCGTTGGATGATGTCTTTCTTTAATACTAACCCGGCTAGAATTGCGGTAGATGCAGCCAGATTACTTTGTTCTCGACTATCGCTGATTTGCTCGATTTCTTGGGCAATTTGCCGCAGTAAGTTTTCTTGTTTCTCAGCTTGAGCAAGTATGGCAAAGGGAAACAGTCCGGGGGCCTTTAATAGGGGTTCTGAGGGTTGTTCCCAGAGTCTAATCACTTCAAATTGATGAGAGGTTTTCCCTTGTTTATAATCATTCTGTCGGACTGTGGGGGAGTCACTTTTCCTTAGATAAATAACCACTTGATGGATAGGTTTATGGGGATAGCGTCGATAGAGTCTGGTGGCATAATCTAGCATTCTATAGGGAATATCTTCTTTAGGGTCGGTTTGGAACTCGATATGTAAGATTAATTCTTCCGACTCTAAAAAGATTAAAGTATCGGCTCTAATTGGTTCTAGGGATAATTCCGAGGGTTTAATTTCTGTTAATTCTAAGGGTTTACCCAGTAACCAAGTGGCCAAGTCTCTCGAATATTCAAGGGCGATAAATTTACAGGTAGAATCATACATTTTTAATTCAATTATAGGTTAAGGCTGACCTATATTTTAACAAAATTAAGTAGTCGTGCAAAATTAATTTCCTAGTGAAGATAGGCAAGAGGCAAGAGGCAAGAGGCAAGAGGTGGTTAGATATGTGTAATTAATTTTGCTTAGGTACTTATCACCCTATCTCCCCTTATTAAGGGGAGCATCTGACAATTTTTAAGTAGTTAGGTGTTCAAAACCGTGAAATCACCCCCCTTATCAAGGAGGGTAGGGGGGATCGAACCCAAAATCTATCTTCAATTTAATTATAACCAGCTACTTAATACCTAGCTACTTAAACAAAGGATTTTTATTCGGGGAAGGGTATATCTAAACTCATTTGTTGTCCTTGGGTTTCCCTTTGTTTTTCGGCAGCTTTCAGGACTTCAAAGGTGAGGATAACATCGAGACGTTTTTTCTGTTCAAGGATTTCTTGTACCGTCACAATCTCAATTTTATCGACACTTTGACTCCTATAACGACTGCGATAAATTCCCGCAGATTTGGCTGTTTGGATCATATCTTTGCTGGGGGGTTTCAAGGTGATAAATATACCCAGGGCTGCCCCTTGTAGTGTCATGGTTCCCTGTAGATCTCTGATGTCTCCCGATTTGACATTACCGGATTTTACTTGAAAAATAATTTTCTCCCGATTGTCTTTATCTCCCTGAAAATAGGCAATGGCATCGACTCCTTTATCTGCCCCTTTTTTGTCATTAATCACGGCCCGGTTATTACTATAGGTTAAAACCGCCCATTTCTCAAATTCTTTGCGGGTACGATCATCGGGTTTAGTGGCTAATGCTTTGGCTGATTCTA
>NZ_JAPZSO010000147.1:0-6701 GCF_027531715.1 Microcystis sp. LE19-8.1F
CAAAAGTCAAAAGGGAAGAAAAATATGTGTACCTCACTAGCTTATAGCGGTGTGCAGTCGTATTAGGTACAGTGTCACAAGCTATAAACCATGCTAGGCAAAGCTTGGTCTGTATCTCACTCAAGCGCTTACCGCTATAAATGGGTAAAAGTACTCAAGGGGTGACAAAGGGGTTCAAAGGTAATCAAGATAAAGACTCTAGCCAAATGAACCCAAAAGAAATAGAGTGGTTGAGACAACCACCCAAAATTTCAATATGTTACCATCATTCTATCAGGCCTGTTTACAAGCCAGCTTGACACAAGCACAATATCTGACTCTACAAATTCTTATACTGCTCCTACAAAGCCATAGAACAGTACAATTGGAGAGATTGGCCGCCTTATTTCCCCAACCAATTACCTTTGAAAGCAGAAGAAGAAATTTACAAAGGTTTCTCAAGTTACCGCAATTAAGTGTAAAATTGTTATGGTTTCCGCTAATTAAACACATTATTAAGCAAGAGTTTAGCGAAAAAAATAAAAATCGACATCAAAGAAGAAAACTGAAAAAACTTAAGCATCTGGGACATCTATTATTGGTAATTGACCGAACAGATTGGAAAGGAAGAAATTTGTTTGTAGCTAGTGTTATTTGTGGAAAAAGGGCGTTACCTGTGTACTGGATATTGTTAGATAAACAAGGAAGCAGTAATTTAGGGAACCAAAAAAACTTTCTCAAGCCGGTATTAAAATTTTTGAAATCCTACCCAGTTGTCGTGATAGGCGACCGAGAATTTCACAGTGTTCAACTAGGAAAGTGGCTAGACGAAAAGGGGATAGCCTTTATTCTGAGACAAAAGAAGGGAACATCTTTGCTATTATCAGGTGAAGAAAACTATCAACCTCTAAAAGCTCTAGATATTCAACCGGGGACTCAGCATTTTTTTTCGGATATTTATCATACATCTGCTCATAAACTTGGCCCTTTTAATTTGGCCACTCGCTGGAAAAGACGCTACCGTAGTAAACAAGCCGAAGCTCCTTGGTATCTTCTTACTAATCTTGACTCTTTGGATGAGACTTTAAATTTATATGAATCTCGTTTTGGCATTGAAGCAATGTTCAAAGATTGTAAAACGGGAGGTTATAATATCGAGAAAACTAAAGTTAGCGAACCGCGTTTTTTAGCTCTTGTTTTATTAATTGCTATCGCCTATTCTTTAAATACAATACGGGGTCAACAACTCAATATTTTACCCCACCGTGTTTATATTTGTCGCCTCAAAGAATCTAATCGTTCTGCTGAAAGACATAGTGATTTTTGGATAGGGACTTATGGTACTTTTTGGGTTGAGTCGATGGATATTTTTTCGGAACTTGCCCTTTCTTTGATACGCCTCAAACCCCAGAAAAACCCTTATTTCTCCAAAGGGTTAACGGCTATGAGCCTTATCAAGCAAGCTCTTTAACCTTTCTGTCACCCCTTGAGTAAAAAATGATTCCTCTGAAATGCACACATATTTCTGTATCTTGATAGTTTTTCTGGGGATTAGCATGATTATTGAGAGTCAGAAGCATATAGATTCTATTCATCCCGCTTTGAAATTTACCAGCAATCTGCTTTAATGTGCTTTCTTTGTCTTTTTTTGCCTGTAGGGATGCTTTGAGTTCAATTAAACAAATTTGCAGATGATAATTGAGAATTTTACCCCCATCATCGACTTTTCTCTGTAAAACTAATATAGCTTTTTCAGGGGTTTTGCCGGAAGCAGAGATACCGGGTAACTCTTTTTCTAAATTGATAACCCAGATTTTATCTACTTCTGTAGATATATTTTTGTCATTTTTAAATGATAACTTTAAGTGATTAATAACTACTTTCTTTAAATCGCTCTTATTTGTTTCTTGAATTTCAATATACGCATCCTGACTAAGGCAAATTTCTTCAATAAAACCCGATTTTTCTAAAGCTTGGTGAAACTCTTGTCTAAGGGAAAATATTTCTTTTTTTGAGTTAGACTTACTCATTCTCTGCTAAATAGATATGGTTGGTTAAAATTTCTCCAGATTTCTGCACGGAGTTGATAACTTCTTTAAAGTTACGAAAATAAACACCATATTCACTGGTTCCATAATCAATAATTTTATCACCCGTGAAAAAGTAAACCCCTAAGTCTTCTTTAGCAATTGAAATTTCTGGATTTAAATTTTTTAATTGATTATCCTCAATAATTTTTGTGACATCAACATCATAACTTTTTAAGGTATGAAGATAAACATAATTGTTGAGAATATCGGTTAAAATCGGGCTATGGGTGGTGATCAAAACCCGATTATTATGCTCGGTGACAAATTGAACTAAAATATCCATTAAGCGAATTTGATTTTCGGGATGCAAATTAACCTCTGGTTCATCTATCATCAAAAAATTGTTTTTTTCCTTGGCCCAATATTTGAGATAAAGATACAAGATAGTCAACTGATTGACTGAAGATGAAGCTAGATACATGGGTAAATCTTTGCTTTCATCGAATTTAAAAGAAAATTGAATAGGTGCGATCGATTCTAGACTAGAAATCGTGATTTCTCCTCCCATTAATCCGGTCATCTTTTCAATCAGAGAATTATAAACTGAATTAATTTTTTTATTGGTATTGAGAGAATAAAGCGACTCAATCACTTTATTCATTGGTTCCGTATAAGACCTTTTGGGTAATTGTTCTTGAAGACGTTTGAATATATCCCGATTAGTATCACCATCATCATCAATATTTTCTATTAATTCTTGCAATCGACGATTATACTCACTTCTTTTATTTCTCTCTATCTCATAAATGTACTGGTAGAAAACAGGAAAAAAGCTACGACTAGCGGGGATAAAAAAAGTATCTTGTATCGGAGACAAAAGCACTCTTATTATTGACGGAATAATTACTGATTCCTTGTATGGTTTAGCTCTCTCAAAAAAGTCTCTGGGTATTTGATCAAATACTTTCTCAGGGATATTATTCTCTTTTATATTTATTGTTAGGCTACCTTTGCCCTTGCTAATCTGTAAATACTCCAGATCATTATTTCCTGCAACACGAACCAAAAAAGTTGTTTTAAATGTCGTCTCTTTAAATTCTTTGATATTTGCTTGAAAAATTAATTTATTGGAACCAATAATCGTTTCTTTAATACTGGCATCAAGATTATAAGTATTAACAACTTCTTTTTCAATAAACTGGCTAAATTTATTGAGAATTTCATCGATTAATTCTTGATTGATCCTAATTTTTTTAATAGGTTTTTCCGAGTCAATTAATAAAGAATCAATTTGGGTATTTTCGGAAAACTTTCTAATATTGTCATTATTAAAAATTGTCCATAAAAGCTGAGAAACTAGGGTTTTGCCACTATTGTTGTAGCCAATAAAAGTATAAAACTTCTTGGTTAAATCTATAGTTTGATTATTATTTCTAATTGATCCCAAATTCTTGATCAGTAGTTCCATATTATTTTTACCAATCACACCGAGAGGATAACTAATTTTTTAAAGGTGGACAAAATGCCCACCCTTAAAACTATTGTAAACTGCTAGTTAACTGACTTTTGGCCTTAGCTAAAGCTTCGCTTAACTTACTAGCATCCCGTCCCCCAGCTTGAGCTAAATTGGGACGGCCACCACCACCACCAGCGCAGATTTTAGCGATCGCACCGATAAATTTACCCGCTTGTAAACCCTTATCTTTAATCACCCGGGGACTAAAAGCGGCCACTAAACTCACTTTATCAGCTGCGGGAGTCGAGGCCAAAATTACCGCCCCTTCCCCTAATTTTTGCTGTAGTCTTTCGGCTGCGGCCATCAAAGCATTAGCATCAATATCGCCCAAAGAAGCGACTAATAGCTTAAATTCGCCGATAGATTCAGTTTGAGATAGCAAAGCATCCGATTTATTTAGTGCTAACTCCTGTTTAACCGCTTCTAACTGCTTTTGTGTCCCCTTTAACTCCGATTGTAAGGCCGTAATGCGATCGGGAATTTCCAGAGGTTTGACCTTAAAGCGGTCGCACAAATCCCGCACCACCTGATCCCGTTCATTCAGGTATGCTAACACGGCAGGGCCGGCCACCGCTTCGATGCGACGAATTCCTGCGGCGATTCCCGTCTCGGAGATGATTTTAAATAAACCGATCTCGGCGGTATTTTTAACGTGAGTTCCCCCGCATAATTCCATAGAAACGCTAGGAATATCAATAACTCGCACTTCTGAGCCGTATTTCTCGCCAAACATGGCAATAGCTCCCTTCTGCTTCGCTTCTTCCAATCCCATCACCGCTATCTCGGTGTCATGCGCTTCGGCAATCCAAGTGTTAATCTGTTCTTCCACCTGTTGCAATTCAGAGCTAGTCAGGGGACGAGGACAGTTAAAATCAAAACGGAGGCGCTCAAAACTGACGAGGGAACCCGCTTGGGAAATCCCCCCATCGACAAGCTTTTTCAGGGCCGATTGTAGCAGATGGGTCGCGGTATGATTAGCTTGAGCGCGACGACGACAGGAGCGATCGATCTGAGCATTAATTGTATCGCCAGTGGTGACAATTCCCCGCTCAATCCGACCAAAATGGATAAAAATCCCCGATTCTTTCTGCACATCCTCAACGCGGATAAGCAGATTATCGCCAGTTAAATAACCCTTATCACCGATTTGTCCACCCGATTCGGCATAAAAAGGGGTTTGATCGAGAACTACCTGCACCTCAGTGCCTGCTGCGGCCGATTCCACCGTTTTACCAGCGACCAAAACCGCCGTTACTGTTGCGGTTGCTTGCAAATCCGTATAACCGAGAAATTCCGTCGGGTGAATATGTTCCGCCAGCTTATCTAAACTGCCCTGTACCGTCAAATCTATGGTTTCGTGGGCGGCTTTTGATCTTTGCTGCTGTTTTTTCATTTCCTGCTCGAAACCCGCCGTATCGACGCTTAAACCCTGCTCCTCGGCGATTTCTTGAGTGAGTTCCAGGGGGAAGCCATAGGTATCATAAAGGGTAAAGGCATCGACTCCCGAAATCTGGCTTTTTTCTTTTTCTAGAATCGATTCGAGCAGTTTCTCGCCTCTTTCTAGGGTTTCTAAAAATCTCGCTTCCTCTCGCTCTAATTCTGCCTTGATAACCGTTTCTCGTTCCCGAACATTGCCATAGACGGACTCGGAAAGAGCGATCGCAACTTCCGCCACTTTGGTGATAAATTGACCTTCAATACCGATCAAACGCCCGTGTCGTACTACTCTCCGAATCAGACGACGCAGGACGTAACCTCTGTCAGTATTCGATGCTGAGATACCATCCGCTATCATGTGTACTACCGAACGCACATGATCGCCGATGACTTTTAGGGAAACTTTCGTTTTTTCGTCCGCTTTCTGGTAGTCTATGGCTGCTAACCGGGCCGCTTCGGCGACAATCGGGAAAATTAGGTCAGTTTCGTAGTTATTGGCGACTTTTTGCAGGATTTGCGCCATCCGTTCCAAACCCATCCCCGTATCGATATTTTTATTCGCTAGGGGTGTTAGATTGCCGTCCGCGTCGCGGTTATACTGCATGAAGACGAGGTTATAAAACTCGATAAAACGGCTATCATCCTCTAAATCGATGGTTTTATCCCCTAATTCCGGGTGAAAATCGTAGTAAATTTCCGAACAGGGACCACAGGGACCCGTGGGACCCGATACCCAAAAGTTATCCGCTTCGCCCATTTTTTGGATACGATGGGCAGGAATACCGATTTTATCGCGCCAGATAGCGAAAGCTTCCTCATCCTCTTTAAAGACACTAACGACTAATCTTTCGGGGGGAAGGTTAAAAACTTCTGTGGACAATTCCCAGGCCCAGGCGATCGCTTGTTCTTTAAAATAATCACCAAAGCTAAAATTGCCCAACATCTCAAAAAAAGTATGGTGTCTAGCAGTCCGGCCGACATTTTCGATATCGTTGGTGCGAATACATTTTTGAGAAGTGGTAGCGCGGGGAAATTCTGGGGTCTTTTGCCCTAAGAAAATCGGCTTAAAAGGGAGCATTCCCGCAATAGTCAGCAAAACGGTGGGGTCTTCTGGTACTAGAGAGGCACTAGGGAGAATTTTATGGTTTCTGGCCGCAAAAAAGTCTAAAAATCGCTGGCGAATCTCGCTTCCGCTTAGGTGGTTACTCATAGAAGATGTCAGTTAGTCAGAAAATGCCTATTTTATCCATTGTGGCATTTTTGCGTTTTAACTCTCCACCTTTACTCTCGCGCCGCTTGTCGGACCTGTTCTAAGTCTAAATCCAAAGCTTGAGCGATTTGTTCCACACTTAAACCCAAAGCAAGCAAACGGGGAATAGATTCCAGTTTTCCTTCTAGTTTTCCTTCTAGTTTTCCTTCCAGTTTTCCTTCCAGTCGTCCTTCCCGTTTAGTTGCTTCCTTCCATTCCTGATAGGTTTGAGATAAGGTCATAAACACCTCTCTATCTTCAGTTTCTAGGATGTTATTTATTTCCATACTAACCCGCCAACTAATCAATAATTCCAGCACATTTTCCCGGAAAGCATTACACGGAAGGAGATAAAATCCACAAACGAGGGGCATTGTCTTCATTGTAGCTCTGATTTTCCCGTTTGGCTTGTCTTTGCAGTTCGGCTAAAATCGCCAAAAGTTTTGCTAAACAATTACGAATCTCGCTACGGTTGGGAGGATTGCGATAG
>NZ_JAPZSO010000143.1:0-5044 GCF_027531715.1 Microcystis sp. LE19-8.1F
AAAACAGCCTCGTTTAGAAGCAATTCTATAACAAAGAAGTCAAACCCGCAAGGGGGAGACGAAAAAAAGTCAAAGAATCAAACGATTCATCATGGAGAGTTTGATCCTGGCTCAGGATGAACGCTGGCGGCGTGCCTAACACATGCAAGTCGAACGGGAATCTTCGGATTCTAGTGGCGGACGGGTGAGTAACGCGTAAGAATCTAACTTCAGGACGGGGACAACAGTGGGAAACGACTGCTAATACCCGATGTGCCGCAAGGTGAAACCTAATTGGCCTGGAGAAGAGCTTGCGTCTGATTAGCTAGTTGGTGGGGTAAAGGCCTACCAAGGCGACGATCAGTAGCTGGTCTGAGAGGATGAGCAGCCACACTGGGACTGAGACACGGCCCAGACTCCTACGGGAGGCAGCAGTGGGGAATTTTCCGCAATGGGCGAAAGCCTGACGGAGCAACGCCGCGTGAGGGAGGAAGGTCTTTGGATTGTAAACCTCTTTTCTCAAGGAAGAAGTTCTGACGGTACTTGAGGAATCAGCCTCGGCTAACTCCGTGCCAGCAGCCGCGGTAATACGGGGGAGGCAAGCGTTATCCGGAATTATTGGGCGTAAAGCGTCCGCAGGTGGTCAGCCAAGTCTGCCGTCAAATCAGGTTGCTTAACGACCTAAAGGCGGTGGAAACTGGCAGACTAGAGAGCAGTAGGGGTAGCAGGAATTCCCAGTGTAGCGGTGAAATGCGTAGAGATTGGGAAGAACATCGGTGGCGAAAGCGTGCTACTGGGCTGTATCTGACACTCAGGGACGAAAGCTAGGGGAGCGAAAGGGATTAGATACCCCTGTAGTCCTAGCCGTAAACGATGGATACTAGGCGTGGCTTGTATCGACCCGAGCCGTGCCGAAGCTAACGCGTTAAGTATCCCGCCTGGGGAGTACGCACGCAAGTGTGAAACTCAAAGGAATTGACGGGGGCCCGCACAAGCGGTGGAGTATGTGGTTTAATTCGATGCAACGCGAAGAACCTTACCAAGACTTGACATGTCGCGAACCCTGGTGAAAGCTGGGGGTGCCTTCGGGAGCGCGAACACAGGTGGTGCATGGCTGTCGTCAGCTCGTGTCGTGAGATGTTGGGTTAAGTCCCGCAACGAGCGCAACCCTCGTTCTTAGTTGCCAGCATTAAGTTGGGGACTCTAAGGAGACTGCCGGTGACAAACCGGAGGAAGGTGGGGATGACGTCAAGTCAGCATGCCCCTTACGTCTTGGGCGACACACGTACTACAATGGTCGGGACAAAGGGCAGCGAACTCGCGAGAGCCAGCGAATCCCAGCAAACCCGGCCTCAGTTCAGATTGCAGGCTGCAACTCGCCTGCATGAAGGAGGAATCGCTAGTAATCGCCGGTCAGCATACGGCGGTGAATTCGTTCCCGGGCCTTGTACACACCGCCCGTCACACCATGGAAGCTGGTCACGCCCGAAGTCATTACCTCAACCGCAAGGAGGGGGATGCCTAAGGCAGGGCTAGTGACTGGGGTGAAGTCGTAACAAGGTAGCCGTACCGGAAGGTGTGGCTGGATCACCTCCTTAAAGGGAGACCTAATTCGGGTATAAGACGAAAAAATAGTAGTCGAAACCAAGAATCAATCCCAAAAGGTCGGAACGAGGTATGTGGCTTTCAAACTAGGTTCTGGGTTCATAAAAGACCTGAATCAGGAACAAGGGCTATTAGCTCAGGTGGTTAGAGCGCACCCCTGATAAGGGTGAGGTCCCTGGTTCGAGTCCAGGATGGCCCACCTGCACAGGTGGCAAAAACAAAGAAAAGAAGCGAGGAATCAGCACCTTATCTTACCTATATAGTAAGAGAGAATGCTGGCTCTGAGTACAGAGTCCAGAGGAACCTTGAAAACTGCATAGAGCTAGGTGAAAAAGCCAAAAAAGAAGACCGCAAGGTCAAGCTAATAAGGGCTAACGGTGGATACCTAGGCACACGGAAGCGAAGAAGGACGTAGTTACCGACGAAACGCTTCGGGGAGCGGGAAGCAAGCATTGATCCGAAGATATCCGAATGGGGCAACCCTAAACACGACCACCTGAATCCATAGGGTGGAGCGAGCCAACCTGGTGAACTGAAACATCTTAGTAGCCAGAGGAAAAGAAAGCAACAGCGATTCCCCCAGTAGCGGCGAGCGAAAAGGGAACAGCCTAAACCAAGTTCTTCGGAACTTGGGGTCGTGGGACAGTAACAAAAGACTGGGAAATTTAGACGAAGCGGCTGAAAACCGCACCAGAGAAGGTGAAAGTCCTGTAGTCGAAAAAGGAACCAGCTTAACTGCATCCCGAGTAGCATGGGGCACGTGAAATCCCGTGTGAATCTGCCTCGACCACGAGGTAAGGCTAAATATTCCCGTGTGACCGATAGAGAAACAGTACCGCGAGGGAAAGGTGAAAAGAACCCCGGAAGGGGAGTGAAATAGAACATGAAACCGTTAGCCTACAAGCAATGGGAGGACGATTGAACGTCTGACCGTGTGCCTGTTGAAGAATGAGCCGGCGACTTACAGGTTATGGCAGGTGAAGGGGGAAGACCCCACAGCCCCAGCGAAAGCGAGTCTGAAGAGGGCGAAGCGTCATAATTTGTAGACCCGAACCCGGGTGATCTAACCATGGCCAGGATGAAGCTTGGGTAAAACCAAGTGGAGGTCCGAACCGACTAATGTTGAAAAATTAGCGGATGAGCTGTGGTTAGGGGTGAAATGCCAATCGAACTCGGAGCTAGCTGGTTCTCCCCGAAATGTGTTGAGGCGCAGCGGTAGTGGAAGTTTAGTCGGGGTAAAGCACTGTTTCGCCGCGGGCTGGGAGACCGGTACCAAGGCGAGGCAAACTCTGAATACGGCTAAAAAAACTACCAGTGAGACGGTGGGGGATAAGCTTCATCGTCAAGAGGGAAACAGCCCAGACCACCAGCTAAGGTCCCCAAATGATAACTAAGTGAGAAAGGAGGTGGGAGTGCATTGACAACCAGGAGGTTTGCCTAGAAGCAGCAATCCTTAAAAGAGTGCGTAATAGCTCACTGGTCAAGCGCTCCTGCGCCGAAAATGAACGGGGCTAAGTTATCTACCGAAGCTGTGGACAGTGAGCGTAGGCGAACTGTGGTAGGGGAGCGTTCTATAGGGGGTGAAGCAGTAGCGGCAAGCAGCTGTGGACTCTATAGAAGTGAGAATGTCGGCTTAAGTAGCGAAAATGTGGGTGAGAATCCCACACCCCGAAACCCCAAGGTTTCCTCCGCAAGGCTCGTCCGCGGAGGGTCAGTCAGGACCTAAGGCGAGGCTGAAAAGCGTAGTCGATGGACAACGGGTTAACATTCCCGTACCGATTAATGATTGTGCCGGAGAACGGAGAAGGTCAACGTCAGCTGGATGTTGGTTACCAGTGCAAGCAGTCGAGGCGATGAGAGGTGGAGAAAACACCAGGAGCTAAGACGCGAGTCCCACCTCCCACGGGAGGGAAGTGGCGTTGATCAAGCTTCCTAGAAAAGCCCGAACCACGTTAATCATTAATTGCCTGTACCCGAAACCGACACAGGTGGGGAAGTAGAGAATACTAAGGGGCGCGAGATAACTCTCTCTAAGGAACTCGGCAAAATGACCCCGTAACTTCGGGAGAAGGGGTACCCTCGCAAGAGGGTCGCAGTGAATAGGCCCAGGCGACTGTTTACCAAAAACACAGGTCTCCGCCAAGTCGTAAGACGCAGTATGGGGGCTGACGCCTGCCCAGTGCCGGAAGGTTAAGGAAGTTGGTCAGGAGTAATCTGAAGCTGACGACCGAAGCCCCGGTGAACGGCGGCCGTAACTATAACGGTCCTAAGGTAGCGAAATTCCTTGTCGGGTAAGTTCCGACCCGCACGAAAGGCGTAACGATCTGGGCACTGTCTCGGAGAGAGACTCGGCGAAATAGGATTGTCTGTGAAGATACGGACTACCTGCACCTGGACAGAAAGACCCTATGAAGCTTTACTGTAGCCTGGAATTGGCTTCGGGCTTCGCTTGCGCAGGATAGGTGGGAAGCGTTGAAACTCTCCTCGTGGGGAGGGTGGAGCTAACGGTGAGATACCACTCTGGCGAGGCTAGAATTCTAACCCTGACCCCTAATCGGGGCGGGAGACAGTTTCAGGTGGGCAGTTTGACTGGGGCGGTCGCCTCCTAAAAGGTAACGGAGGCGCGCAAAGGTTCCCTCGGTCCCGTTGGAAATGGGACGATAGAGTGCAAAAGCAGAAGGGAGCTTGACTGTGAGACCCACAAGTCGAACAGGGACGAAAGTCGGCTTTAGTGATCCGACGGCACCGCGTGGAAGGGCCGTCGCTCAACGGATAAAAGTTACTCTAGGGATAACAGGCTGATCTCCCCCAAGAGTTCACATCGACGGGGAGGTTTGGCACCTCGATGTCGGCTCATCGCAACCTGGGGCTGAAGTCGGTCCCAAGGGTTGGGCTGTTCGCCCATTAAAGCGGTACGTGAGCTGGGTTCAGAACGTCGTGAGACAGTTCGGTCCATATCCGGTGTAGGCGTAAGAGCATTGCGAGGAGCCTTCCTTAGTACGAGAGGACCGGGAAGGACGCACCGCTGGTGTACCTGTTATCGTGCCAACGGTAAACGCAGGGTAGCCATGTGCGGAGCGGATAACCGCTGAAAGCATCTAAGTGGGAAGCCCACCTCCAGATGATTGCTCTCATGGCATTAAGCCAGTAAGGTCTCGGGTAGACTACCCGTTGATAGGCTCTAGATGGAAGCTCGGTAACGAGTGCAGTCGAGGAGTACTAACCGACCGAGGGCTTGACCTGATTCTTCTTTCACCACTTTTTTCCTAGCTTTTGCAGTCTTGAGGGTTCTACCCTTCCTGGTGTCTTTAACGTGATGGCACCACTCCGATTCCATCCCGAACTCGGTTGTGAAACTTCACCGTGGCCAAGATACTTGTCGGGTTGCCGACCGGGACAATAGCTCGATGCCAGGATTATTCTTTCCTACCCCTCAATCTCACCAGATTGGGGGGTTTGG
>NZ_JAPZSO010000198.1:0-39876 GCF_027531715.1 Microcystis sp. LE19-8.1F
TCTTCTCCTCGCTTTTTCATTTCAATTAAAACACGAGGTTTCCAAACTAAATCAGCAAATCCGGTTTTACCTTTCTTGCTACCTTTAGTAATCGCCTCCTCATAGGTTGCACCCGCTTCTAACGCACCTTTATGACCAAAAGCTCGAAAGAAACGGTCTAGGAAAATCTGAGCTTCTTTCCTTTCTTTGCCAGTAATATGCTGTTGACAAAAATCAATAAATTCCTGTAAGCTTTCAAGAGTAGTAGTCATCTATAGCCTTTCCATTGGAGTAGGGTGGGCGTTGTAGTGCGATCACCATCTTACACAATAATTCATCATTCATAATTCATCATTCATAATTCATAATTCATCATTCCCATGTAGTCTTAACGGGTTACTCCATCCACCACCGGACGGACATCGCTGCCCTCAAAATAGCCGGGGTTGCCTGTCCAGTTGAAATCCGACACGCGGATGTTGAGTATTCCCAACTGCAGCACGGGGTTATAGCGCAAAATTAAACTATAGGTGCGACGACTCCATTCGAGAAAATATTCTGTACTGATTTCCTTAGCTTGATCGATACTGTAAATACTCTGGAAACCCACACGGATCGGACCATATACCTGTTGAGTTATACCGTAGGACATTGTTTGTTGATCAACAAAGCGATCGAAGAAAAAGGGTGATTGTCCGTTAACCAAACCCTGACTAAAACTAATATTAAACCCGGTATAGTCGAAAAAATTGCGGGAAAAACGCCCAAACTGTCCTAATAATCCCACGGTTCCCGTGACGGAATTTTGCGTCTCTCCATTAGTGTAATAACTGGTGACACCGGTGACACCAGTGACAATAGCAATATAGGGTTGAACGGGAAGAGGAGAAAATCTTAACCCTTGGTCGGGAGTCGGTGGTAAAGTAGGGGCATACCAGAGTAAAAAACTGCGATTGAGGGAGACAGCCCCCTGAAAACGGCTTAAATTAGTAACATTATCCGTTGCATTGGCCGCTAAGAGATCACTGCGATCGGTGGGTGCGTTGATATTCTGAACAGAAGCTTGATAACTGAGTCTAATATCCGTATTCGGGACGACAATCACCGGTGAGGTCAAAATTGCCCCAAAACTGCTATTAACCGTCTGAAAACCCAAAGAACCGTTAAAGAGACGCTCGCGATAATTGTACTCCACATTGAGCAGATAGGGATCCTGCAACTGTCCGATCGTCTGTTGAAAGCGAATCTTAGAACGAACAATATTTTCGATCTGTTCCAAATCTAAATTAGAAAAAGAAGCTGTTGCTTGCAAAAACGAGCGCTCGCCAAAATTAGTGGCAAAATTCCCCAATAAACCAAAAGCTTTCGGACTAAGGGGTGAAACTTCACCACCTCCGGGGTTAGCTGAGGGAAAAGCATCGGGATTGAGGACTTTTTGCACTAAATATTGCGGTGTCAACTCAAAAAGAGTCTTCGGTGTCTCCACTAAAGTTAGGGGACTTTCTACGAAAAATCCGCCCCGATCCTCCCCATCATAGCCCGGGGCAATTAAAAAAGGACGACGACGACGGCGATCGAAAGTGAGACTATTAATAAAAGTGGGGGCCACTACCCGTTGATCGAAAACCAACTGGGAATTACTCATCCGCAACTCATCGGTAAAGGGGCCAGTACTGCGAAAAGTGGCGGAATTAGCCCGAACTTCCAATTCAGGAGGGGAAAAAGGGTCATTAGTCAGACGCACATTAGTGGCATTCCACACCTTACCATCAAAATTCAAGCGTTCGGCCTGAAAACGGACACGATTAATCGTTCCCCCCGACGGACCACTAATATTCTGTCGATCGCGCCGACTGGGATCCTGTCCCCCGACGACAAATTGAAAACCCTCTCCCGTGGTGATTCTCTGCAAGGGTTGATTTAATGTCAAACGATCAGTTAGGGTTGCAAAAGAACTACCGGCCCCCACATCCGTGGGCAGCGTTTGTCCTAAATCCCTAGCGGTGCTGGGTTGAAAAATCTCCCCATTAGCATTAAATACCACACCGCTATCCTGGACGAAATAATACTCGAAGCGATCGCCGCGCAGGATTTGATCTCCCCGGGTTAGGATCACCTGGCCCTCCGCTACCGCTAACTTTTCGGGAAGATTAATCTGTAAGCGATCGGCCGTTAGTACACTTTGGGCAAAACGCAGGGTGACATTACCTCTAGCGGTGATAATCTGCCGATTTTGGTCAAATTCCTGCTCATCGGCCACTAATTCTAGGGGTCTTTCCCCTTCTGGATTAGCGGCCTGATCTAGGCTGTTATTGAGGGAAATCAAGTATTCTTGGCTGGTTTTTTCGCCTTTTTTCCGCACTAATAGCCGAGTCGAGCCATTTTTCTGGTTAAGAGCTTTTTGATTTAATCCTGAAACTATCTCGGTTTCGGGATGAATGGTGACACCAACGGCTGCGGGGGGTGGAGAATTCTGAACAGAAAGGGGTTTTCCTAAAGCTGCCGCATCACCCGCACTGCTAGGTAATGGTTTTAGGGGAATACCCTCATCGGGAACCAAAGGTTTTACCTCGACGGTTTCCGGGGGTGGAGTGACGGTGAGGGGAATAGAAACGCTCTCTTCTGAAGGCTTTTTTGCTTCTAGAGGTGCTGGGGTGACAGGGAGGGGAATTACTGACGCGGGACTATTTTCAGAAACTTGGCGCTCCTCCGTTTCCGGTTCGGCTACAGTATTAATCAGGGCAGGTGGTTCAACAGCTAAGAGAAAAAAAGACATGACTGCACGAGTCGGCGATCAAAATAGAGGACGAGCGAACCTCAATGATACTACCATGATCATTATTCCTAGGGAGACAGGGAAAGTCCGATAACTTGTTCCCTGTGTCTCTACCCTAGAACCGGTTTGGTAATTGTCTTCTACTCAAAGTCTTTGCGTCCGGGGTTACGGGTAGGATCGCCGGAAAGGAAGCCAAAGATAAAAAGTAAGACAAAGAAGGAAACAACGATATAAACGGCGATTTTTAGGGTTAACATTACTAAGACGTTCTCCTTAGACTAGATTAATGCAATAACAGGGTGAGCATACCTTGACCTACTTTACCCTATTTGAGTGATCCCTGAACAGACAAAAGCGATCGGTCTTCAGTTATCAGTTATCAGTTATCAGTTATCAGTGAGCAGTTATCAGTGAGCGGTGAGCAGATGTGAGTTTTGGCTCTTCTAGGTTCTGTGTGATAAGTTTAACTTACAGAGGATTGATCGATCTTTGTGTCCTTTGTGTCTCTGTGGTTCGTTCCACTCACTGCCCCAAGACTGTATCTTAGAATACATTTTACCCACCAAACCTGGGAGAGCCGAGTTTTTAGTTTACTGTTTACTGTTTACTGATCACTTAAAATACGCCCAACCAGCCTATTTTTAGCCAATTTATGAATAATCTCGGTAAATTGTATGTGGTGGGAACGCCGATCGGCAATTTAGACGATCTGACTTTCCGGTCCCTGGCAACTCTCAAAAAAGTCACTCTAATTGCTGCCGAAGATACCAGACACACGGGCAAATTATTGCAGCATTTTGATATTCCGACCCCTCAAATTAGTTACCACGAACATAATCGCCTTTCCCGTCTCGATGAGTTATTAAATATTCTCAGCCAAGGTCAGGATATCGCTTTGGTTACTGATGCGGGAATGCCTGGAATTTCTGACCCGGGTTATGAGTTAATTAAAGCTTGTATAGAAGCTAATATCGAAGTGGTTCCCATCCCCGGAGTAACGGCGGTAATTACTGCTTTAGCGGTGTCGGGATTACCCACGGAAAGATTCTGTTTTGAAGGATTTCTTCCGGGTAAGGAAAAGATGAAACAAGAGCGCTTAGAGGGTTTAAAAACTGAAACGAGAACGATGGTTTTTTATGAAGCACCTCATAAACTTATTAAGACTTTGGAGGATTTACGAGAAACTTTCGGCCCAACGAGAAAGATAGTTTTAGGTCGGGAATTAACCAAGCTTTACGAAGAAATTTGGCGAGGAACTATCGCCGAGGCGATTAATTTATATCGGGAGAATAAAACTCCTAAAGGGGAATTTACGCTCGTAGTTATGGGCAACAATCAGGCCGATAATATCCAATTATCCGATGAGGAATTAAAACGGGAATTAAAACAAATTATCGAAGGAGGAGTTAATCGATCGCAAGCCAGCAGACAATTAGCACAAGTTACTAATTTATCCCGCAGTCGTTTATATAAATTAGCTTTGGAAATTTGATGATTATCAATTTTTATTCCCACCGCTAACCCTCGATTACTTAGCCGACTGAAGTAACAAAATTCCCCCAGCAGTTAATCCTAAAATATTGGGCAACCAAGCGGCCATCAAGGGGGTTAAAACTCCGCCAATGCCTAAGGAACTGGTGACAAAAGATAGGAGATAATAGGAGAAAATTAGGACAATACAAATACCGAAACTGGTGGCTTTATTAGAATTTTGGGGACGTAATCCCAAGGCCGCCCCAATCATCCCAAAAACTAAACAAACAAAGGGTAAAGATATTTTCTGCTCGATTTGAACCTGCAATTTTCTAATTTTGGTGGGATTGCCACTTAATTGCAGTATTTTTAGGTATTCCTGCGCTTGTCTTAGGGTCATTTCTGAACCATCTCGGCCTCGAAAAGCTAAATCTAAAGGGGTACGCGGTAGGGCTAATTGTTGATGTTGAAAGCGGACAATATTACGATAGGAACCATTAGGATCAATTAGATAAATTGTGCCGTTATAAAAATCCCAGATATTTTTTTCAATATTCCAAGAAGCTGATTCTGAGGTAATAATTTGATTAACTTCCGGTTGGGTGCGATCGAGAATGGTTAAACCTAGCATCTCTTGACCGTTAAATCTTTCGGCATAAAATAACCTTCTTAATACCGTTTGGGGTTCCCCTCCATTCGGTTGCCGCACTTTGCCGTATTCAGGATAAATAATATTATCTTCAATAAAAGATTTGCGATTTGGTCGCAGGGCTTTGGTCATGGTAGCATTAGCTTCATAACTGGCAGCTGGAGCCACATAATCATTAAAAACGTAGGTTAATCCCGTCACTATTAAACTTAGCACAATGGCCGGAATTATTAGGCGATAAACACTAATTCCAATACTTTTAAAAGCAATTAATTCGCTATCACTGGCTAAACGACTGTAGGCCATTAAAGCCGCTAAAAGTATTGACATGGGAAAGGCTAAAACGATAAACTCTGGCATTTTTAATAAGAGAATTTTTAAGGCCAAAGTCAAGGGTAAACCCGATTCAGTAATCCGTCGCACTAAATCAAATAAAGTACCGATCGCCACTCCCAAAGAAGTGAATAAACCCATACCAAATAGAAAGGGTAATAATAACTCGACAAAAATATAGCGGTCTAAGATGCTAAATCCGGGTATTCTACTTAAATTTCCTTGCCAATTGCCAACTTTCATGATATAATGCAGCGATTTTTATTAATAACAATTATCTGAAAAAATTATCACCCAAATAATACTGACGCACCAGAGGATTATTATAAAGTTCTTCGCCACTTCCCGCCGCTAAAATCTGCCCTTCGCGCATAATATAAGCCCGATTAGTGATAGCCAAAGTTTCTCGCACATTGTGATCGGTAATTAAAATTCCCATCTGACGCTCCCTTAAACCAGCGATCATCGCTTGAATCTCGGACACGGCGATCGGATCCACCCCAGCGAAAGGTTCATCTAATAATAAAAATCTTGGTCCGTTGACTCCCACCGCTAAAGCGCGGGCTAATTCTGTCCTTCTTCTTTCTCCTCCGGAAACGTAAGCGCCTTTAGTGCCAACAATCTTATCGAGGCGAAATTCTTTTAATAAATCATAGAGACGATTTGCCCGTTGGGAAAAGGGAACCCCCGACTGTTCTAGGGCTAACTGAATATTTTCTGATACAGTTAAATAACGAAAAATACTGGCCTGCTGCGTCAGATAGCCAATACCCAGACGCGCCCTTTGATTAAGGGGTAATTTGGTAATTTCTTTTTGATCGAGCCAAACGCGCCCTTGATTCGGTTTGATTAATCCCGTGGCGATATAAAAAGTTGTGGTTTTTCCCGCACCATTTGGTCCTAATAACCCGACAATTTCCCCCGGGGCAACAGTAATACTCACCCGGTTAACCACGAGCCTTTTACCGTAGGATTTATGGATATTTTCTAATACTAAAGTCATCTTGAGCGGCTGTTGGGTGTGGGGTGTGGGGTGTGGGGTGTGGGGTGTGGGGTGTGGGGTGTGGGGTGTGGGGAGAATACTGCCTTTTGCCTTTTGCCTTTTGCCTTTTGCCTTTTGTCTCCTGACTCGGAGACTCCTGACTCCTAATCACTGCGGGTTAATAATTGGGGCAGCGGGGAGGGAAGGGGAAGGTATGGGTGCGGGTGTCGGGGAAGCAGCCGGTTGGGGGGAAGTTTCGTTATCTTTGACTAAATAAATTGACTCCACCTGCTGACTGGTTTGGGGAGTAGCGATAAATCTGCCCTCATCGACAAGATAAGTCATCGTTTCGGCGCGGATACTGTTGCCTTCCTGCAAAACGTAAACGTTACCCGTCATCACTAAACGACGTTCGCGGCTAAAATACTGAGCTTGGGCGGAAGTGGCCTGCATTTTGCGAGCGGGATAGAACACTTGTACGTTACCTCGAGCAGTAATTACCCCCGTTTTTGAGTTCGCCTCCTGAATATCCGATCGCACTGTCATGGCATTACCCGGTACAATGTTCTGCTGTGCCTTGACTAGGGGAGAAGTACCTAATCCCATGACTAAGCTAGTAGAAACGAGGGCAACTAGCCATCCGCTGATTTTTGCGTATCTTGCTCTCATAGAAATGTCACCTATAAATAGAGTATTTAATCCCCCCTTGATCCCCCCTTGATAAGGGGGGTGCTGACAATTTTAACACCCACCTACTTAGAGGTAATTGTATTGACTAACTAATCTAGCTTTTTAGAGAACGGGATGACTTTTGAGGATTTTCGGCAGAGAACAGATAGATCGATCGAGGTGGGGATGAGGGTGTTCCTGATTGCTTTTCATCCCTTCTAGCACTGCCGGTAAAGCTTGGGGATCGAGATTCTGTAAAAAGTTTAATAGATCCAAACTCTCCCCGACTAAGTGCGTCACGTTGATCCCCTCGTAATCGGGTTGATAGTGTTGTAAACGTCTAACCCCTTCTCCCAAAAGAATTACCGCCCCGCGCCAGTTATTATTTTCTAGATGGTAACAAGCGACAGCAATCTGCAAAATGCCTTGATAAAAGGTTTTTTCAGGCTCTGCGGACTCCATCCACAAAGCCTCTAGGGTATCATGACAAGCATAGAATTGCTGGCGATTAAATTCGTCGATTCCTTGCCCAAAAGCGGTGGCTGTCATTACCCTAAACTAATGCCCCTTCATCGATTCGCGGACTTCTTGGATATAGTCGAGGGAAATTACCTGTTCTTCCCCAGCAAACTCGTTATCGGGGGTAATAAATAGCATACAGTGACATTCTTTCCGTTCCCGCATTGGTACACAGGGACAATTCCAGAAAGTATTTTTTACCTCCGCTTCTTTGTCTTCGTAGTGACGACAGGGACATAAAGGAGCGCCTAATTCGTCCTTATGACGCGCTAATCCCTCAATTACTACCGCTGTCACCGAGAGATCGCTACAGAAGTAAGTATTTGTCCGTCTAGCGTACTGTTCGGCAAAATTCTTCATCGCCTCAAGACTCTTATCTGTGTCTGTGATCTGGCTCATAGTTATCTGATCCCCTTAGCTTTCTAAAAAAAAACTTTTTACTATCCTATCTCGATCCGCTTCCCCTTGGCTGAGGGGAATTTTTAGAATCTCTTTCGATTTGGCGACCGATCCCCTTGTTACTCTAATACGATAAAAAGACTCTCTTTGGCCAAAAGCTCGATTTTTTGGCCAGCAAATGGGAATTATGAGGGCAAAGTTCCTAAAAACCTGTCCTTGATTCCTGCAATCTCTGTCCCCTATCACTACCAGAACATGATTTTATCTTTCTTGCAGACAAATAAAATTTCTGACGATAACACGCCTTGGTGGCTGAAAATTACCTCCCTTTCCCCCCACTGTATTTACTATTTTGGTCCCTTTGCTTCTTTTGAGGAAGCACAACAGCATCAGGGGGGTTATCTACAGGATATAGAGTCCGAAGGAGCGCAAGGAATCAGTCTTTCGATCGAGCGGAGTAATCCCCATTATTTGACCGTTTTTGACGATGGAAATCAGCATCTAGCTAAAACTTTGACTTCCCATGCTCGAACCTTTTCTCGCTTTATTTCTTAAGTCTCCCTGTCCTCTTTGTCAACGGCAGAGCGAGCGAGAGCTTTGCCGTGATTGTGGGCGACAATTACAGTCCTATCGTCAGAATAACCCGCTTTTTCTCTGGCGTGGTTCTATTCCCCTGTTTATCTGGGGACGCTACGAAGGTAAATTAAAACAGGCGATCGCTAAAATGAAATATGATCGCCATCCCGCTCTCGGCTCTTTGCTAGGCAGTTGCATGGGGGAAACTTGGCTGCTTCGTCCTCCCCTCACCGATAAACGTTTGACGGTGATTCCTATCCCTCTCCACCCAGAAAGATTAAAGGAAAGGGGTTTTAATCAAGCAGAAGTCATTGCCGAGGGTTTTTGTCGTTTAACCGGTTATCCTCTGGCTAGTCGCGGATTAATTCGGATTAAGAACACGGCAGCTTTATTTAGTCTGGCAGCCGAGGCGAGAAAAAAGACGATGCAAGCGGCTTTTCAACTGGGGAAAAATTTACCGAAATCAGTGCCGATTCTCTTAATTGATGATATTTATACCACGGGAACCACGATCGAGGAAGCTGTGCAGGTTTTACGCACAGAGGGATATCGGGTAGTCGGTGCGATCGCTCTTGCCAGTTCCAAAATTAGCTAAAATGCCCAGACGGAATCGGTCTAGGCATTTTAGGATTTTAAATTAAGTCCGTTTGATCTTGTCGTATTGACTGATGAAAATCAAACCGATAGTGGCAGGGATCAGGACGATAACCGCACCTAAAACAAGGCTCCAGAGAAAGTTAGCTAAAGAGGGTGTCATGATAGATAAATCCTTTGTCATATTTTCAAAGACTTAGTTTTTTATCTTATCACCTTGGGCGAGAAGACCCCCAGTTCCACGGACAGATAGATGCGATCGCAGGTTATTATAGCGTTTCCTAAGCTAGTGAGGTACACATATTTTTCTTCCCTTTTGACTTTTGCCTCTTGCCTTTTGCCTAAAACCCATAACTTTTGTACCTCAGCAGACTGAAAAACGCTATATATGTCTTCAATCCCTCAAGATAAAGTCTCCCTTGACTTCTCAAGGGGATAGGGATGTTTGACAATAGGTGATAGTTACAAAACTTTAAACTAGATTGGCAAAGATTTTTATGGCTACTGACGATCGCAAACGGCGCATTCTCGATCATCTCTCCAGAAGTACCACTGGTGCTGACTATATTCCTAAAAAACCGCTGCCAATTGTGGAAACTCCCCCGGTGGCAGTGGAACCCGTGGCAGCGCCGCCTCCAGTAACTCCTTCACCGGAATTAACTGCTAAAGAGCGCAAAAGAAAGATAATGTCCCATCTTTCCATGAGTAGTCAAGATTTTGGCGAAATTACTAGCACTACCCCCGAAGAAAAGCGTAAACGCCAAATTA
This sequence comes from Microcystis sp. LE19-8.1F, assembly GCF_027531715.1. Taxonomy (NCBI): domain Bacteria; kingdom Bacillati; phylum Cyanobacteriota; class Cyanophyceae; order Chroococcales; family Microcystaceae; genus Microcystis; species Microcystis sp. LE19-8.1F. The sequence continues at coordinate 9,718 of NZ_JAPZSO010000198.1, forward strand.
ATGACCATCTACGCCAAAGCCAAGGATAAATAGTAAGGAGTGAGAATTAGCAACTAGGCATCTTCTAGACTGTTCTCACTCCCTTATTTTCTGCTGTCGATGGGGATAAGCTAAGACGCATTTAAAGCGCTTATTCTTAAGATTAGCCGAATCTCCCCCAATCCCTTTACTGTTGCCTCTTGCCTCTTGCCTCTTGCCTCTTGCCTCGTCTCAACAAGCAATTTAAATTACGAACAGCTTAATGACAGTTGTTGCAAATCAGTTCCTCGCTCTGGCAACAAGGGAATGTTAAAGTTAGTAATGATCGCTTCGGTGATCGGATGACGTAATTTTTCTGTGGAACCAACATGATAAAAATGCTCTTTAGTATAGATATAAAACTTATCAGCACTCCAATTTTTTTTAATTAAAGGATTGCTTCTAAACTGATTACTGTGCCAAGTGGACAAAATAAACCGACAAGAAATATCCTTTAAAATAGTCACCAAACAATCTTCATCCTCTTCAGACCAAGAGTTAAAATAATCGGTGTGTCTCCCTAAATAAGGAGGATCGAGATAGATCAAGTCTGTTTTTTGCCAATTAGATAAAGTTTCTCGAAAGTCAGCAACTTGAAAATTATAATCAGTTTTAATAAGAATATTTTCTAGGGCAATAACTTGATTGACTATTTTGGTAATATATGCTTGAGAAAATCGTTCTGATTTATGACAGTAAGGGACGTTAAACTGTCCCTTACGATTGAATCTCATCACGCCATTAAAACAGGAGCGATTCAGAAATAAAAAATCTAGAGAATTAGGAGATTGATTAAATCTTTCTCGTACTTGATAATAATAACTTTCTCCCTGCTCCTTAAGAACTTGACCATTTTCTTGCAAAAAAAGCTTAACAGTTTTACTGGTAATAACTTGATTTTTTAGATTATTATAAAACTGGATAATATGAGTATTCGTGTCCGCAAGTAAAGCCTTTTGGGGATTAATATTAAAAGCCACCACCCCCGATCCAGAAAAGGGTTCTATCCAACGCCCAAAGCTCAGATCAGACACAATATTTTTAACATCTTTCACCAATTTAGTTTTAATTCCTTGACACTTAATCGGTGGCACAAGTGGCGTTAACTTCACTAAACACTCTCCTCATTAACAGTAATTTCTATCCACAGCAAACTTAGCTCCTGTTGGCTCGTGAATAAAGGTCAAATTAGGGTAAAAATTTTGTTGAGATACTAACTCTATCTTGGGTGCATCTCATTTTTGCCCTCTCAAAAATTAATTATGCAAGAACTCTATAGTAGGGTTGATTCATGAATCAACCCTACCCAAACCCCCCGTTGGGTGCGTGGCACCGCCCCAAACCTCGGAGCGCATTAGTTTTTCGGTGGGATGCTTACAGGTAGCTGCTGATATATCTGTAATAATTTAAGGATCACTGATAATTGCTGATTGTTGGTATTTCTGCATAAGTGAGATACACCCCTCTATCTTTAATTGGTTACATCTAGCAAAATTATCAAATATGGGAAAAAGAAGCAATTCTAGGATTTTGGAGATGATTTTCGTATCAATAGATATAGTATATACTTCTAGACAGTTTAAATTCAGTACAGCTTATCCCAGAAACCATGGTATCTTGTTAGAACAAATGAACTAAAAAAATCTCTCGTCACCATTCTTGTCAGAATTATGAGAATTACGTTACATTTAGTTAAGATTTAATTGGCTGCGGGGATTAATCTCGAAAAAATAACGTAAAATCCTTGACAAAAACAGCTAAATGAGTTAAGCAAAAATCTTTATCCTAGAACCACTAAACAAACATGAAACTATCCTGGAAAACGATTTTACTGTGGACATTGCCCGCCCTTGTGGTCGGTTTTTTCCTCTGGCAAGGCACTTTTGCCACAGCCACCAGTAATATCGGCAATAACACCGCCAGTACCCGCATGACCTACGGACGCTTTCTAGAATACCTAGACAGTGGTAGGGTTGTCAGTGTCGATCTCTACGAAGGGGGCAGAACCGCGATCGTACAGGCCCTAGATCCAGAACTAGAAAACCGAGTACAACGCCTGCGGGTCGATTTACCTGCCAATTCCCCCGATTTAATCGCCCGTTTACGCGATTCTAAAATCAGTTTCGATGCTCACCCGATGCGGAATGATGGCGCTTGGTGGGGATTCCTCGGTAATCTACTTTTCCCCTTTTTGCTGATTGCCGCTCTCTTTTTCCTGTTCCGCCGTTCTAATAATATGCCAGGCGGCCCCGGTCAAGCGATGAGTTTTGGTAAATCAAAAGCTCGCTTCCAGATGGAAGCAAAAACCGGCATCACCTTTGATGATGTGGCGGGAATTGACGAAGCGAAGGAAGAATTACAGGAAGTCGTCACTTTCCTCAAACAACCGGAGAAATTTACCGCCGTCGGTGCCAAAATCCCCAAAGGAGTCCTTTTAGTTGGTCCTCCGGGTACGGGTAAAACCCTGTTAGCCAAAGCGATCGCCGGTGAAGCGGGTGTACCTTTCTTCAGCATTTCCGGTTCGGAATTTGTGGAAATGTTTGTCGGTGTCGGTGCTTCTCGCGTGCGCGACTTGTTCAAAAAAGCCAAGGAAAATGCCCCCTGTTTAATCTTTATCGATGAAATTGACGCGGTAGGTCGTCAACGGGGTGCCGGTATCGGCGGTGGTAACGATGAACGGGAACAAACCCTGAACCAATTATTGACAGAAATGGACGGTTTCGAGGGGAATACGGGAATTATCATCATTGCCGCCACTAACCGCCCCGATGTTCTCGATTCCGCTCTCATGCGTCCGGGCCGTTTTGATCGGCAAGTAACCGTCGATGCACCCGATTTTAAAGGTCGTTTAGAGATTTTAGACGTTCACGCCCGCAATAAAAAGCTGGCTAACGACGTTTCCATCGAAGCGATCGCCTGGCGCACTCCGGGGTTCAGTGGAGCAGATTTAGCCAATTTACTGAACGAAGCGGCAATTTTAACCGCTCGTCGTCGCAAAGAAGCCATTACCCTCCTAGAGATAGATGACGCGGTAGATCGCGTTATCGCCGGTATGGAAGGCACTCCTTTAGTCGATAGCAAGAGCAAGCGCTTAATCGCTTACCATGAAGTGGGCCATGCGATCGTGGGTACGCTCTTAAAAGATCACGATCCCGTCCAGAAAGTGACTCTGATTCCCCGGGGACAGGCCCAGGGTTTAACTTGGTTCACTCCCAACGAAGAACAGGGTTTAACCACGAAAGCGCAGTTAATGGCCCGGATTTCCGGTGCGTTAGGTGGTCGGGCGGCTGAGGAAGAAATCTTCGGCTATGATGAGGTGACTACCGGTGCCGGTGGCGATTTACAGCAAGTCTCTGATATGGCCCGCCAGATGGTGACTCGTTTCGGGATGAGCGATTTGGGTCCTTTGTCCCTAGAAAGTCAAGGGGGTGAAGTGTTCCTCGGTGGCGGTTTGATGACTCGTTCCGAGTATTCTGAGAAGGTCGCTACTCGTATCGATGATCAAGTGCGATCGATCGTGGAACACTGCCATGAAATTTCTCGACAAATTGTCCGCGATCATCGCGAAGTGATCGATCGAGTGGTGGATCTGCTGATCGAAAAAGAAACGATCAATGGGGAAGAATTCCGGCAGATTGTGGCTGAATACGCCTACGTTCCCGAAAAAGAACAGTTTGTACCACAGTTATAGGTTGATTTCAATCTATAGGCGATCGGGTGGGTTAAGGCTCACCCGATTTTTTTATACTAGGGATTTAGTTATCATCATCGTCATCGTCTTTATTCTGGTCATTATCACCGTCTTTTTGCTGGTTTTCCCCGTCTTTATCGCTATCTTCGTCTTTTTGCGGCGATTCCACCGCAGGAGAGCCATTTTTCGGTTCTTCGGCTTCTTTTCCTCCCTGACAAGCGCCTAAAACCGTAGTCAAGGTTAACAGAATCAGCAAAACTAAGGATTTGATTTTCATAGTCTTTCTCCCCACTCGATCGATAAATATAACAATTTTAAGACTTTTGGGCGGTGGATAGTTTGGCCAATGCCAAGAAAGTGCATTCCCAGACTAAACGGGGTTGAACGTAGGCTAACAGCTGCCGGCGGGTTTTTTCCAAGATTTCTAAAATCGATCGCTCTCGTCGTCGTTGCCAATCCTCATACTGAAGATAACTCACATACCATAATTGGGTTTCCGTGTCAAGAGTTTGAGCGATAATTTTGGCTAATTCCAGTGCTTGGGAGAGTTTTAGGGGAAATTTGCTCAAAGATCGCGGTAAATCTTGGGGGAGACTGTCGAGAAATTCTAAAGCGGCGATCGCTTCTCCCGGGCTACCTTGGGCTAAACCGAGAATTGCCGGATAATTGAGAACGCGAGCGTGTCCGTTAGAGCGGAGGACTTGAGCGAGATTTTCTTCCGAAAGACGCTGAAAAGGGATGTGTTGACAGCGAGAAACGAGAGTGGGTAGTAAAGAGGAAGGACTGGGAGCAATCAGGATTAAAGTGGCTTTTCCCGGTTCCTCAAGCGTTTTTAAGAGGGCATTTGCTGCTGATTCCGTCATGGTGTCTGCTTGCTCGATCACTACCACAGAGCGGGACGATTCCAGGGGAGGACGACTTAAAAAGTTAGTAATCTCGCGAATTTGTTCGATGCGGATTTGCGGGGGAGCTTTACGCTTGAGATTGCTTTCCTGTGCTTCTTTTGCGGTGAGCAGTTTGCCTTGGTGTTGATAAGTGGGTTCAATCCAGAGTAAATCGGGATGATTGCCTCCCAGAAAGCGTTTGAGGATTAATTCCCTTGTTTCCGGCGATCGATCTCTAGTTAACAAGTCTTGACAGAAACATTTTGCGGCCAGATTGCGTCCAATCCCCTTAGCGCCGGCGAATAAGTAAGCGGGAGCGATCGAATTGATTTCAAGCGCTCTTTGTAGTAGTTCAATGGCCTGATTTTGACCGATTAACCGTGACCAATCTATCATCTTTTCCCTGCCATGGCTCGCTATTCCTGTTCTTATTTTGTCGGAATTTCTCCCCATCAAACCGGGCTTTTATACGATGATATCCTAAGTTTGGGTGAATTTGAAATCATCAAGCGCCGGTCCGATGTCTTGCTTTTATCGGAAGTTCCTAACGATGCTCTCTTTCCCCAGTTAGTGAAAGTGGAGTTATTTATTCATCCCCCCACTAGCTCGGAACTTCAGATCGATTTATTGGTAAAAAATCATGAGCTGCCCCTGAGAACTAATAATCGTTGTCGGCAATTTTTCCAATCTATTCACCAGATTATTACCAACAATTATCAAGGGCAATCCCTGACCAGAATTACCGCTTAACCCGATTTGTTCCTGTCTCCGTCAACTGACAAAGACGGGGACAAAATACCATCTTGGCTCTCTTAGGTAACGAACCACAAAGACACAGAGGACACAGAGATTGATCGCTCCTGTATCAGTGAAACTTATCACACAAAGAATAAGAGAGTCGCTCTTTTTGGCGCTTGATAGATTTATCGAGAAAAAATCGATAATTGCTTTAATTTTCGCTTTCCTTCGTCGATTTGAGCGGAGGAAATTGACGACGTAAAAGCAAGGAATTACTCACTACCATAACCGAACTAAAAGCCATTAAAGCTGCCGCCAAGGCCGGACTGAAAGCTAGACCCCAACGGGGCAGTAATAAACCACCAGCAATGGGAATAGCAAAGGTATTATAACCCAAAGCCCAAAAAAGATTTTGTCGGATTTTTTGCCATGTGGCCAGACTTAAATGCAGAGATTGCACCACATCCTCTAGGCGATCGCTAATTAAAACGATCCCAGCCGTTTCCATGGCCACTTCCGTGCCACCGGCCAGAGCAATACCGATGTTAGCCTGTCCTAGTGCAGGAGCGTCATTGATACCATCCCCGACCATAGCCACGATTTTGCCCTCTTTTGTCTGTAGGTCGGCAATTAAGGCGGATTTTTCGGTGGGGGCAACTTCGGCATAAAATTGGCTAATACCCAAACTATTAGCGATCGCTGTTACCACTTCTTGGCGATCGCCACTGAGTAAAATCACCTCTAAACCGAGTTTTTGCAACTGATTAACGGTTGTTTGAGCATCGGGACGCAATCGATCCTGAAAAGCGATCGCGCCGAGTAATTGTTCTTCCATCCCCAGATAAATCACCGTTTTACCCGCTTGTAAAAGCTCTTGAATACTGGGGATAGTTTCATCGATTTTAATGCCGTTCTGCGCCAACCATTGCCGATTTCCCAGAACAATTTTCGACCCCTGCACCCTTGCCGAAACTCCCAATCCGGCCACAGTTTGAAAATCTTCCCCCGTCAGGTTAGTAGGGGGAGTAACCGCGTCTAAAATCGCCTGAGCAAGAGGATGATTAGTACCACTCTCCACTACTGCCGCTAATTGTTGAATTTCCAGGGGATTAAGGATAGAAAAACTCAAACAATCGGTAATTTCCGGATGACCTTGGCTAAGGGTTCCCGTTTTGTCAAAAACCACCGTTTGCAGTTGCGAGACGGTTTCCAAAACATCACCCCCTTTAATCAAAATACCCCGTTCGGCTGCTAAACTGGTTCCCACCAGTAGGGCCGTCGGTGTGGCTAAACCGAGAGCGCAGGGACAAGCGACCACAAGCACGGAAATCGCTAATTTTAGGGACAAAAGTAGGGGAGAAGTGGGTTGAATCATCTCGTGGTGTCCTGTGGTTGACCCTAACACCTCTGGAAAAAGCCTAGTTCCCCAAAAATACCAAAAGAGCAGCACAATTAGGGCAATTATCATGACTCCGTAGGCAAAATAACCCGCTACCCGGTCCGCTATCTTCTGCACTGGGGCCTTGCGAGTTTGGGCTGATTCCACGGCTGCGATAATCTTAGCTAGGGTGGTATCGGTCCCCACCTGACGAGTTTGCACGGCGATCGCACCAGAGAGATTGAAACTGCCAGCAATGACTGGATCTCCCATTTCCTTAACCACCGGCAGCGATTCCCCCGTTAATAAAGCTTCATCTACCGTGGTTCTTCCCTGAATAATCTCCCCATCCACGGGAATTTTTTCCCCGGGTAAGACGCGCACCCATTCCCCGACGCGCACCTGTTCCACCGGAATCGCCACGCCCACACGGTCATCTGTACTACCAATCAGGTGAGCCACTGCCGGTTGTAGGGAAGTAAGCGCTTCTAAGTCTGCGGCTGCGCGATGACGGGAATGCGCTTCTAGAGTCCGTCCGAGGAGAATAAAACCTAACAGCATGACTGGTTCATCAAAAAAGCACTCTAAACCGAGATTAGGGAAGATAAGAGCCAAACAACTGGCTATATAGGCGCTACCTGTGCCTAAACTAACGAGAGTGTTCATATTTGGCATACCGTGCCGTAATCCCCGCCAACCATCGATGAAAATATCGCGGCCGGGGAATAAAATGGCTAGGGTGGCTAAAGTCCAGTGAAAAGCAATACTTTGAAAGATGGGGATTTCTGGTCCCCCGATGTGGTGTAAGTGACCGATCAGGGAAAAAACCAGTAAACAACAAGCGATCGCTAATCGGTATAATTGTTGTTGCCGTTCTTTTTGTTGGTTTTGCAGCCGTTGATTTTGTTGAGAAAGGGGAGTCGATGAGCTGCGCGGTTGGGAGGGGAATCCAATCGCGGTTAATTTTGCGGCTAACTGCTCTGGTGCGATCGCATCCGGTTGGTATTCAATCACGGCAATTTCCGTGATTAGGTTAACTTGGGCCGATTTTACCCCTTGATTTTGGCTGAGTTGTCGTTCTACGGCACTAACACAGCCGGCGCATTTCATGCCTTTTACGTCTAGAGTAGCGGTTTTTAGTCCAGTTTCGGCGGCTAGGATCATAGAAAAAGTAGGCAAGGATGGTCTTTACTTCTATCCTAGAAATTCTCGGCCGATTTTTAAACTATTTTAGCGAGTAGGGTTACAGATAGATGAAATTTCAGGTTCTTCGTTACTTGTTATGGTTCGATAGGAGGGCATAAATCGACTAAATCCTTATTTGGCAAGAGATTTAATTGATTAGTTCGCTCTAGATCAAAAACAATTGACAAAAATCGCCAAATGCCTTTCTATATAAGGGTTACATCCCTTATAACTCCCGTCCATTGCATAACACAAACCGAAGAACCAAATTTCATTACAGATAGCTGAAATTTCAGGTAGCCGATCTGGTAGTGGACTGACACAGCTAAAATAGGGCAATAGATAGGCTCAACTGAGGACATCAATCATGGGAAGATGTAGGCGAGATAAAGTTCATCTGACAGTCGCACAACGAGAAAACTTTGAACAAATCAGTGGGGGAGGGTTCATAACAGAGTATGCTAATCGGCATAACACGCTTATCGTAATATTATACGGAAAACTTCTCGCGATCACTCCATTTGAGTGTAATATACGGAAAGATTCTTAAAAAAATGAGTATTTGGCGTGATATAAGGAAAATTTCCGCATAATATATAGTTATCCTTACCATTGCTAAACCCACATTCCGCAGACGCTACAGACAGCGTGAAAGTACAAGTAAATGCTTTTTATGCGTGGCGTTAATTTGCTTTAGTACGCTGGAAATAGAGTAGTTCCGATTAATTGCTCTATTCGTGGCGGCAACCTGCGGAATGTCGGCTAAACCCTTTTCGCTTTGATTAGTTTGAACTTGATCTGAACTGAATTGAACTTTAGGATACCTCGATTAATTGCCCCTATCCTCAACAAGCTTGAATTTTTCAATATGTCCTTATAAATGAGGTTTTTATGAGCGAAGACAATAATCAAGATAAAATTGAACAGCAGTCAACGATCATCAGTCCTAGTGGAAAAGACAAGAATCCCAGAAATTGGTGGATCGAAATTGTTTCATTGATAGCAATGAGTTATCTAATCTTTAGCCTAATTAGCCCAATGTACTTTGAAGAAAAGCGACAACCTCGAAGGATTGAAGCTCCTGATATTATACTCATTGCTCTTGTATTTCTCTTTAACTCTGGTTTACTAAACAGATTAGAGGACTTTGGTGTTTCCAAGGATGGTGGCGTTACGGCTAAGTTTAAACAACTAAAGCAAGAAGTTAATGAACAGAAAAAACAAATTGATGAGCTTCAAGCGCAACAACTAGAACAGCTAGAACAACAACAAAAAAATCTAGGAGAGACACAAGAGAATTTAGAACAAACACAAGCATTTATGTATAATTTTTTGCTTGGAGAGAAGGATTACGAAAAGATCGATCAGCTTAACTATCATTCTAAAACAAGTTCAAATTATGATTTTTATGTATCAGAGAAGGTTGGCGATGAGTTAAGACGTTTACGAGATTTAAAGTTGATTGCGATGAAATCTGGATATGTTGGCTATCTAATCCAATTGAGTGATTATGGAAAACGCTCAATTGATCTAACTAAATATTTTGAGGTTACAGATTTAGGCAAAAGGTTCTTGGAAACCCGTGAAAAGTTAAAATCAAAAAGTCAACAGCAACCCAATAGTTCTCAAGAAACTCCAAAAATTGAGTAGTGCGATCGCCGATCTTGTAGGGGGCGGGCGAAACGTTGAACGAAACCAAGAATCAAAAAGAAACTTGGAAGTGGAAAACACCGTTCGGCAAGTTGAAAACTCAGAAACTTGCATAACTCTCGTCAACTTGTGGGTTAAATTCCCACCCCTTTGGCAGTCAAAGGTGAAACGGCAAACAGCCAACCGTCACGCTGAGTCCAGTGTAAGACGCTGAAAGCAAGCAGGAAAATACGCTAACCCCCCGAATAGCCTAAAGGAAAAGCGTAACCGAAAGTTCATCAAGACAATACCTTACTCGAAAAACCCTGCTCTACTATTAGAACTAGAGGCGATCATTTTGAGGGCGACTGAGCCACCCTATAATGTTCAAATTCATGCTGGAGTCCTAACCCATGCAAGCGAAACTTTCAGAGCAAATCTCGTCCACTGATGCAGAAATTATTTTAAGACGCTTACCAGACTGGATTCAGGATGCTTTGATTGCTCGCGCTACTGAAATTGATTATCCCGTTGAAGCGATTATTGAGATGGCAATCGCCAGTTTTTTAGACACAGAGGCATTAAGTTTTGCCGACTGTAAGCCAGGGCGAGGTCAATAAGTGCGATGGCTACCGCTGTAGGGTGCGTTCCCTAATGCAGGATTTTTGAGAACGCACCATGCACATTGATTGAAGCTGTGAGGTTAGGTGCGGTGCTGCTCTTGTGGGCCCAGTTGAGGAATGTTAGGGAAGATTGCGAATGTTTAGGTTAAAATAGAGGGGCAAAAGTTGCCACAGGGTCGCTTCAATGACAGTTCGACAACCCCGCTACAGCAAAGAAGAATTTGCCCGACGTGGACACGAAGTCTATGAATCTCAGGTACGCTCCCAAATCGAGGAAGGGAATCATGGGAAGATTGTAGCAATAGACATCGAAACAGGGGCTTTTGAAGTGGCTGACGACAGCCTAACAGCTGCCAAACAACTGTTAATACGTTTTCCTGATGCACAAATATTTGGTATTCGCATTGGACATCGTGCCGTCCATCGTTTTGGCTTTCGTTCCCCCAGTGTATCGCCATGATGATGGGGAGCGTCAATTCGCGCCGAGAAGCAATTATTCAATTCGTAGTGCTAGGCGAAAATCACCAGAGGCAAGCGATTAAAGCAGTTATTGACACTGGTTACACTGGATTTCTCACGTTGCCTTCTGCTATCATTACAACACTAGGATTAACGTGGTATATGCAAGAAGAGGGAATCTTGGGCGATGGAAGCCTCTGTATGTTTAACGTATTTGAGGCAACTGTGATCTGGGATGGTCAGATCAAATCTATTGAAATCAATGAGTCAGAGACAGATCCATTAGTTGGTATGGGTTTACTTGATGGCTATGAGTTGAATATTCAGGGTTTTGCTGGGGGATTAGTGACAATTAAACCTTTGTCATAGTCTCTAGTTAGAAAAATGTCTAACAAATCACTGCACCCGACCTATGATTAGACTACTTATACCAAATTTCTAAATTCCTGACAGTGCGATGCCGAAGGCACTGCCTAGCAGTGCGTTAATGAAATGTAAAGCATCTTTTTCTGTGGCATGATCAGTTCGACAACCGACAATCTATAATCATTTCAGATAAGTCTGATACACTCTAGACCAGTTAAACTCTTATGGACTCTGGCATTGATATTCTCAATCTTAATTGAAATGACTATACGAATTGCAGTGCAGACAATACCTTACTCGAAAAACCCTGCGCTACTATTAGAATTAGATGCGATCATTTTGAGAGCGACTGAGCCACCCTATAATGTTCAAATTCATGCTGGAGTCCTAACCCATGCGAGCGAAACTTTCAGAGCAAATCTCGTCCACTGATGCAGAAATTATTTTAAGACGCTTACCAGACTGGATTCAGGATGCTTTGATTGCTCGCGCTACTGAAATTGATTATCCCGTTGAAGCGATTCTTGAAATGGCGATCGCCAGTTTTTTAGACACAGAGGCATTAAGTTTTGCCGACTGTAAGCCAGGGCGAGGTCAATAAGTGGGATGGCTACCTCTGTAGGGTGCGTTCCCTAATGCAGGATTTTTGAGAACGCACCATCCTCATTGATTGAAGTCGTTAGACCGCTTCAATTTTAGGGTAATAGTTGCTAAGGTTCGCTAACCTCACCGGTGAAGCCACCTAGGGAGAGGTTTTTGATCGCTAAAAAATTCTTTATTCTCCATAAAGACAATAAAATCTCTATTCTGGAAGCATAAAGAGGCTTCAGGCGAATTTAAAGGCACATTTAAGCTATATAAATCGAATATTTACACTTTTTTCAGCTAATCAAGCTATTAATGGCTTGATTTATTTGCATCTAACCTAACTAAGAGTGTATAAATTTTTCTTCAATGTATTGTAATTGTTTTTTATTTCATATAAAATACAATCTCAGGAAAAATACCTAGCAATCTCCCATAAATAAACAAAGGAGCCGATGACATCGTGATCCATGAGCCTAGACCCGAAAAACCGAAAACCCTCTTACCTTTTATTTCTCTAGCTACGGCTGCCGTCGTCACAACGGGAATTGGACTAGCTTCTAGTCCCCTATCGGCATCGGGGAATCTGCTGGCAAGTCCGGATAAACAGCAAGCTAAACAACAAACCGTGGAAATCACCCTAGTTTCCTACGCGGTGACTCAATCGGCCTACTCAAAAATCATTCCTCTATTCGTCAACAAATGGAAAAGAGAGAAAAAACAGGATGTGGTGATTAAACAGAGTTATGGCGGCTCTGGTTCCCAAACCCGCGCTGTTATCGACGGATTAGATGCAGATGTGGTAAATTTGGCTATCGGTTCCGATGTGGAACGCTTGCAAAAAGCGGGTTTAGTTAACCCCGGTTGGCAGAAAGAACTCCCCAATAACGCCATCGCCACTCGTTCCGTGGTAGCTTTAGTTACTCGTCAGGGCAATCCCAAAGGAATCCGCAACTGGCCAGATCTAGCCAAATCGGGGATTAAAGTCATTACTGCCAACCCGAAAACCTCTGGGGTGGCCCGGTGGAATTTTCTGGCCCTGTGGGGATCGGTAACTCGGACCGGAGGCAATGAAGCACAAGCGACCAATTTCGTCCGTAATGTCTATAAAAACGTTCCTGTACTACCCAAAGATGCCCGGGAGGCCAGCGATGTATTCTTTAAACAGGATCAGGGGGATGTGCTGCTTAACTACGAAAACGAGGTGATTCTGGCCCGTCAAAAAGGAGAAACCGGTTTTTCCTATACTATTCCTGCGGTCAATGTTTCGATCGATCCGCCCGTGGCCGTAGTGGATAAAATAGTTGATAAACGCAAAACCCGGGAAGTAGCGACAGCTTTTGCCCAATTTCTCTTTACTCCCGAAGCGCAGCGGGAATTCGCCAAGGTGGGTTTCCGTCCCGTTAATGCTAATGTGGCTAAAGAGTTTAGTAAACAATACCCAAAAGTGTCGAATCTGTTCCCCTATACGGCGGTCGGTAGCTGGGATGCGATCCAGAAAAAATTCTTCGCTGATGGGGCGATTTTTGACCAAATTCAGCGTTAATTAGTCTTGATCCGTCAGCCGTCAGCTAGATAACTGTGATTACAAAAGTAATGGCAGAGATAGTTGATTGCTGATGGCCAAAAAAACAAAACTGATAGTTAGTAAGTAGTCGTGCAAAATTAATTTCCTAGTGAAGATAGGCAAGAGGCACTCTTGCAAGAGGCAAGAGGTGTTTAGATATGTGTAATTAATTTTGCTTAGGTACTTAGCTAAAAAAAGATGTATCTACTTGACAAAATCAAAAATGGAAACTTGCTATTGATTCTTCCATTCTCGACCCCTAATATATTTCTATTATTTCCCTCTCAATTCTAGCATTTTAAACACCTCTTGCGCCACTCGATCGCAACTGCCCACCGTTCCTAAACCGGCCCTAGTTTCTGCGTATTCATCTAACATTTTTTGCCGACGTTGCTGATTTAATAATAGGTCTAGACATTCCTGCATAATTCTTTCCGGGTTAGCTTCCTCTTGTAATAATTCGGGAACAATTTCTCGCATTAAAACTAAATTTACCGGTGAGACAAATGGCACAGAAAACTTCATAATATTGCGGGCAATCCAAGCAGTAATTGCACTTAAACGGTAAACCACCACCTGCGGCACGTTTAACAAAGCAATTTCGAGATTAACTGTACCAGACTTAGCCACAGCCAGATCGGCGGCGGCAATGGCTTCTAAAGTCTGATCTCGTTCCATAATCACCGCATTTAATCCATATTCCGCCACTAATTCTCGCATTTTTGGTTCGTATAAAGCTAAGGGAACGGGAATTAAAAACTTAATATCGGGAATTTTTTCCTGTAATTTTTGGGCAGCAGCGCACACCGTCGGCACGAGATATTTAAACTCCTGTTGACGGGAAGCGGGTAACAAAGCAATCACCGTTTCTTCGGGTTTTATTGCCCATTTTTGCCGCATTTCTTGGCGATTGGGAGCATTGGCCATACGATCAACTAAAGGATGTCCCACCCAAGTTACTGGTAAACCTTTTGCTTCAAAAAAACGGGCTTCGGCAGGAAAAATTGCCAATAATTTATCGGTGACGGCGATTAATTTTTCCGTATTAAATAACTTTTCTGCTGTGGCCCTTAGTTTAGCTGAGGGAATATTTTCTTCCGACCAAATCCACACCTGTGGGGCAATATAATAAATAATTGGCACCTGGGGAATAATTTTTTTAGCCGATTGACCGATCGCCACATTTGCCCCCACATAATCAATTAAAATAATCAGATCGGGGGGATGATCTCTAAAAAACTCTTTTGCCCGTTTTTGTAGTTGTAAAGTTGGCCAAATAAAGGGGATAGATTCAATTAATCCCATGGCAGCCAATCGAGTGGTTTTACCCAACATTTTCGCCCCGGCTAACTCCATGCGATCACCGCCGAGGGCAAAAATTTCTAACTCAATTGCCTGGGTTTTAGCTAGTTTAAAAAGGGATTCAATCAGCATCGCTGCCTGTAAATCACCCGATACCTCACCCGTACTAATAAATATACGCATTTGGATAATTATTTGATAATAAAAGAATTCAGGAGTCAGGAGTCAGGAGTCGGGAGATAGGAGTCAGGATTCAGGAGATAGGAGTCAGGAGACAGGAGATTATTTTTATTTATTCTTCCCACTTCCCCACTTCCCCATCACCCCACACCCCACATCCCACACCCCACACCCCATACCCCATACCCTGTTCCTCAATCAAGAAATTATTTCCCCGGAATTAAACCGCGACGTTTTTCTCCTGTGGTAGAGGATTGTAAAAATTGACAGAGATGTTGAACGTGGGGATTATCGGTTAAGAGAGAAACTTGTTCTAAAGCCTCCTGAAGATTTATATTAGAACGATAGATAATCCGAAAAGCTTTTTTCAGTAAAGCTAGATCTTCATCGGTAAAACCGGCCCTTTGTAAACCGACTAAATTAAGAGTTCGCACGCGACAGGGATTGCCTTCCACTAAAGTAAAAGGGGGAACATCGCGATCAATACGACTCATTCCTCCTAACATGGCCATTTTGCCAATATGAACAAATTGATGTACTCCTAAAACCCCCCCGATAACTGCTTTTGATTCGATCTGGACATGACCGGCCAAGGCGACACTATTAGCGATAATAATGTTATCTTGCAAAATACAATTATGGGCAACGTGAACATAGGCCATTAATAAATTATTATTGCCAATTTGGGTAACTTCTCCCGTATCCGTGGCACGATTAATCGTGACAAACTCGCGAATTTGGTTATGATCACCAATTTCTACGCTACTTTCGCCCCCTTTATACTTTAAATCCTGTGGTTCATTACCAATAACAGCCCCGGAAAAAATATGATTACCCTTGCCAATTTTGGTCGGACCCTCAATGACCACATGGGCATCAATAATTGTATCAGCTTCAATTTCCACATTGGCCCCGATCACAGCATAGGGGCCAACTTTAACCTTGGGATCAAGTTTTGCCGACGGATGGATAACCGCAGTGGGGTGGATTAACGTATTCAAAGGGAAGTCTCCCGCGCTCAACTTCGTCACTGTATGAATCATGGTATAGCTTATCCTATATTGGACAGATTGTGATCAAGATTGATAGCGGTTGCTTAGGGAGGGGACGACTTTAATGGGGAACCAGAACCCGATAAACTATTAACCAGATTCTCTTGGTTCTCCCGTCCCTCCCATCCTGATAAAAAATATATGAGTAATAATAGACCTAAAATCATAGTCTTAGATGACGACCCGACAGGTTCCCAAACAGTCCATAGTTGTCTGTTATTGATGCGGTGGGATGAAGATACTCTCCGCTTGGGATTGGCAGATAATGCGCCAATTTTCTTTGTTTTGACCAATACTCGCGCTTTAACCCCCGAAAAAGCCGAGTCTGTCACGCGAGAAGTCTGTCATAACCTGAAAACTGCCTTAACTAAAGAGGGAATCGAGGATTTTTTGGTGGTTAGTCGTTCCGATTCTACCCTGCGCGGGCATTATCCGATCGAAACTGATGTTATTGCCGAAGAATTGGGCGGTTTTGATGCTCATTTCCTGATTCCGGCCTTTTTTGAGGGGGGCAGAATCACTCGCGATAGTATTCACTATTTAATCATCGATGGCGTTCCCACTCCTGTCCACGAGACGGAATTCGCTCGCGATTCGGTTTTTGCCTACCATTACAGTTATCTGCCGGATTATGTGGAGGAGAAAACCCAAGGTAGAATTCAAGCAGATGACGTGGAGAGATTTTTACTGACAGATATCCGTCAAGGTAGTTTAGAAAGACTGCAAAAGCTCAAAAATAATCAATGTGGGGTGGTAGATGGGGAAACTCAAGCGGATCTCGATCGCTTTGCTGAAGATATTTTAACCGCCGCAGGGGAGGGAAAAAAATTTTTATTCCGTAGTGCCGCCAGTATTTTAACTTCTTTGGCTAATTTAGGAACTCAACCGATCGCGCCCGAATCTATGGGTAAGTATAAGCCCACGGGGGAAGCCGGGGCAATTATCGTCGGTTCCCACGTCAAAAAAACTAGCCAACAATTAGATGAACTGCTTCAACAACCCAACACCGTCGGAGTCGAAATCGATGTGACGGCATTGCGCGATCGTCCCGACCAACGAGAGCAACTCCTAGCACAAGCTCTGGAAAAAGTCAAGCTTATTCACAAAAATAAACAAACCCCCGTGATCTATACCAGTCGGCAAGAGTTAACCTTTGCCTCTGTGCAGAAACGTCTTGATTTTGGGGTTGCCGTTTCCACCCTGTTAATGGACATTGTTAAGGGTTTACCCAGTGACATCAGTTTTTTAATCAGTAAAGGCGGAATTACCTCCAATGATGTCTTAAGCACGGGTTTAAGCCTGCAATCGGCCCGTTTACTCGGTCAGATTCTCCCCGGTGTCTCCATGGTTCGCACAGCAGCCGATCATCCCCTCTTTCCTAATTTACCCGTGGTTCTTTTCCCGGGTAACGTCGGTGATGTGCAAGCTTTAGCCACAGTTTATCAGCGTTTGTGTCAATAACCGATTTGCTATCAAGGAAGGATCGAGAAAGCGGATTTTTGGGGAAGAGATTCGCTTCCTCACCGCCCAAATAACGATATAGAGGCATATTTTCAGAAGCAGCCGCGAATTTTAGGCGTACAGGGTATATTTTCCCGCAAAAATCCCCCTCTCTGGGGAGAAGGGGAAAAATAAACCCAAGATTAACCCTGCACCATCACCGAGGCAGCGGCAGCCACACCGGCGCCGGGGGTGACACCTTCCACACCTAACTCGATTAAAGTCGCTTCAATGGCAGCGATAACCGTGAGGATATCCCTCTCACTAGCAAAACCTAAATGACCGATACGGAAGATTTTACCCTTGAGGTGATCCTGACCACCAGCCACAGCGATGTCGAACTTTTTATTGAGAGTCGAACGAATTTTTTCCGCATCCACCAGAGTGGGGGCCACCGCAGTAATCGCCGTGGAAGCCCAGGAATCCGCCGCGTAGAGGGGCAAATCCAGGGCGCGCATACCGGCCCGCGTCATCTTCGTTAAGCGTTGGTGACGGGCGAAAATTGCCGCTAATCCCTCCCTTCTCATCATTTGCAGAGAAGCTTGTAAACCGTACATCAGGTTAATTGGAGGGGTAAAGGGGGAACTATCCTCATCGGTAGCTTTTTTGTATTTGCCTAAATCTAGATAAAAACGGGGCAGTTTGGCGGTTTCGTAGGCTTTCCAAGCTTTTTTACTTACGGAAACAAAACCTAAACCGGGGGGAATCATATAACCTTTCTGGGAACCAGAACCGACCACATCTAAACCCCATTCATCGATGGGGATATGATAAGCTCCTAAACTGGTGACAGCATCGACGATGATTAAAGCTTCCCCGTGGTTTTTTACCGCTTTGTTAATGCTTTCCAAGTCATTGAGAACCCCGGTGGAAGTTTCCGAATGGGTGATAATTACCGCTTTGATGGCTTTTTCCTTGTCTTCGGTCAGTTTAGCGGTAAATGCTTCTGGATCTAGGGGTTTACCCCATTCTGCCTTAACTACATCCACATTTAAACCGTATGCTTTCGCGACTTTCGCCCAACGTTCCCCAAATTTACCATTATCCCCCACCAAAACTCGATCGCCGGGGCTGAGAAAATTAATAATTCCCGCTTCCATGACACCGGTTCCCGAAGCGGTTAACATTAAGACATCGCCACTGGTTTGATGCAACCATTTGAGATTTTCGGTTAATTCGGCGATTACCTTGCTAAAAGCACCCGTCCGATGACCTATCGGTGCTTTAGCCATAGCCAATAATACCGCTTCCGGCACTGGTGTGGGGCCGGGAATCATCAACATATTTTTATTTTCCATGGTTCGTCCTCTCTCGTTGGGCCATATTTAACAAAGATAAAAAACCAAATCTCGATCGCATCAATTCTGAGGAGATGATTTAAGATTCGGCAAACTCTGATTATATCCCGGTACTCATTCTTCAGGAGATAGGAGTCAGTCCCGATGCCAAAGTTGGCACCGCCAAACATGAAAATATTCTGATCCTAAATCCGGTGATTAAAAACTGATTATTTATTCCCCCTTTTGCAGGAGTGCCTCTCCTGATATGTAGCCTATACTCAGGGTGTTTAGTATTACTTCAGATCTGATACTCAATCCAAGCTTTTGGGGGGTTCTACCCCCCAAACCCCTAGGGTTGATTCATAGTAGGGTTGATTCATGAATCAACCCTACCCACTTCCCCACTTCCTAACTCCTATTCCCGATTTTCAAAGAGTTTCTGGATACCTGCGGCAGGATCGGGCAGTTTTACCAAAGATTCGCCGATTAGAACCGCATTTGCTCCTGCTTGCTTCACTTTCGCCAGATCTGTTGCTGTGTGTAATCCCGATTCGCTGACGATCAGAATACCTTTTTCTCGCACCTTTTCGCCCCTGGCTTCTAGTAATTGGCGAGTATTGTCTAAATCGACTTTAAATGTCTCTAAATTGCGGTTATTGATGCCGATTAGTTCGATTCCCTCAATGGCTAACACTCGATCGAATTCGGCCAGACTATGCACCTCTACCAAAGCTGTCATCCCTAAACCCTTGACAATTTTGACAAAATATGCTAGGTCTTGATCGCTTAAAATAGCGGCAATTAAAAGGACAGCATCGGCTCCTTTAGAGCGAGCGTAGTAGATTTGATAGGGATAAAGGATAAATTCCTTGCATAGTAGGGGTAAAGATACCGCTTGCCGGACGAGGCTAAGATTTTCGTAACTACCTTGAAAAAACTTACTATCGGTTAAAACCGATAAACAAGTGGCCCCACCCCGTTCATAGGTACGGGCGATCGCTACAGGATCAAAATCTTCCCGGATGACTCCCTTGCTAGGGGAAGCTTTTTTCACTTCGGCAATCAAAGCGGGTTGGGTTTTACCCTGTTTTAAGGCGGCTAAAAAGTGGCAAGGTGGCGCAGTATTGGCTATTTTTTGGCGTAATTCCGATAAAGGCAACTTTTCGCGCAATTTATCGACTTCGATCTCCTTATGCCAAACGATTTCTTCTAAAATATTTTGTGGTTGTGCCTCTGGCACTTTCACCACATAACTCAAACTCTCAACTTTGACGGCAGGATTGGGGTGTTTTCTTCGGATCTGCATTGTTTCACTGTCCAGAGTGTGAACAGTGATTAGTTTAACAGTGATTAGTTATCGGTAATTGAAATAGAGACGGGGAAAACCACGTCTCTACAGATATTTATCTATAACTTTTGTGGACATTCCCAGTCTTCACCTAAAGGCTATTGCATAGCTTCGATCGAACGTTCTAAAATTTTATCTTGGAGTTTTTCGTCTTCTTGACGATTTTCAGTTAATAAAACCCGCGCTTTCGCAGTTTCTGCCTCCCCTTCCCCTAAAAGCTCCTCCGTACGAGTTAAGACATTTTCTTCGAGCATTCCCTCTGCTTGTCGTTCTTGGGTTAAATTAAGACGTGCTTTTTCTTGAATATTCATAAATTTACCCTTGCCACAGGTGCGATCAACTTCTACCTTCAGTCTGACACAAATTTAGTATTCCGTATCATTAACTACAGAAAAATTTAGAATCTTACCTATGAAACTGAGATTTAGGTATTTGTTCTCATTCCTCAAATGGACAGGGATCGATCGACCTCAAGCTATACAATAAAACCTATGGAACAATTCCCCAGCGTAATCAAGCTTGTATATCGGGCGAATAATGATCGATTGCCTAAGCCAACAGATTTCTTGACAGTATCCGACTCTATCGTAATATCCTATTTGCAGAGCTTATGACCAAAGGTAATTTAAACGATCTCATCCGTACAGAAGCTAATAAAGAGGTAGAATCCCAACCCTCTCCTTCTGTCAAACGTTCTAAGGAAACTAACGCCACCTTACAGGCAAAAATTAACGACTTGACGGCAGAATTAGAAAAAACCGAGAAAAATCAGCAAACTCTCCAAGAAAAAGTTATTTCTCTGGAAAAAGAACTTCAAGAACATCTAGAACTATCTGTCAGTTTACAGCAGTTACAACAACAGACCGAGCAGTTACAATCTGTCCTCTCGGAAAAAACTACTTTGGTGGCACAATTATCGAGTCAATTAAGTCAATCCCAGACGGAATTAACCGAGAAAAAACAGTTAATTGAAAAACTATCGAGTCAATTAAGTAAGACAGAAACAGAACTGACTGAGAAAAAACAGTTAATTGAAAAATTATCGAGTCAATTAAGTAAGACAGAAACAGAACTGACTGAGAAAAAACAGTTGATTGAAAAATTATATAATCAAATTAAAACCCTAGAAAATAGTCCCACCCCCACTCCTGAATCCTCACCAATTATCAAACCTGCGCCGAAGAAACCCAGTCTTTATAACTTTGAAATGGCAACTTTAGCCCGTTATATTGCCCCCAATCCTACCCCCACAGAGTTAACGGATTCCGAAATCGGTTGGTTCGATTAATTATGGCTAGTAAAAATCAAGAACAACAACATCCACAGGAAAGACTCGATCGCCCGATTGTTGATCAGCTGCTGCAATCAGAACCCAATGATTTAAACTTAGCTGAATGCGCTCGTTTACGCATACGTTATCAAAACTTTCCGGGGGCAAGAGAAATCCAAAGAGATTTAGATTTAATCCTAGAAAAATGGCAGTTAGATGAAGCTAGTTTATGGGCAAAAACTCGACAACTGCACAGTCACGGACAAGTGTATCAAATTCGCCAAACCGAGGAGCAACAGGATTGGAGTTAAATTGCAGCAGTTATCTTAATGGTGCGAGAGGAAAAATAAAACCTATAATTTGATTTTATCTAATAATCTCTGAAAACGATTTTTTGGTTTGCTTGCCTGCGGATCTGCGGGGGGATTAGGATCATCTAGATAACGATAATATTTCCAGATATCCCAGTAGGGACAACCGGGTTCGATGCGAATTCCTGCCCAATGTAAATATTTTAAGGGCTGATTTAATCTCGGATCGATTAAGATATTCCCCTGACGTTGAAAATGAGAACTTCCCCCCCAATTTCCCGCTTGACAACCCGGGGCGCGGACAATATTAAATCGATTGGGAACTCGTTTGAGAATGGTATAATTAATAATCGGTTGATCGGAGGTTTTTTGAGAAAAATCAAAATATTCTGGATGAGCGGCACATTCTTGAAAAGCACTATATAATTCCTGTTCTGAGAACAGATTCTTTTTACTAGCCCAAAAACCACCGTTAAACATCCCAGTTAGATCATTTTCTGTGAAGATTCCTTGTTCTAAAACAAGCGGATTAAAGACGTTAGTAATCCCTTTTTTGTGTTGGTAATCACAGCAGAGAAAATCGTAGGTATCGAGGAAATTTAGATTATCTATTATTTTTTCAAAAACTACGATATCCGTATCGATATAAAGAAATTGATCTAATTCTCCAAACCAACACACCTGCTTGCGAAATTGATTGGGACGAGCAAAGAATTTTTCTCCAAAAATATCGTAGATTTTCTGGGCTAATTCTTCCACTAATTGCAGATCGGGATAGAGAATAACCCCGTATTTTTCTGCCAATAAATCGGCAATTTGTTGATAATTATTGTCGTAGGGAATCAAGATGACGGGAGAATCGGGATCGTACAAGCGAATACTATTCATCAATGCGATCGCCTGATCGATAACTCGATCGTTAGCGGTAATGTAAATTCCTCGCTTCATAAATATCCTCGGGGTAAGAGTTAAGTAGTCGTGCAAAATTAATTTCCCAGTCGAGACAGGAGACAGGAGAAGGGATCAGATTTGAGTTTTTAGTTTACTGTTTACTGTTCACTGATAACTGATAACTGAGAGGAGATGTCTGGAAGGGATCATAGCCGATCGATCTTTCTCTGTCAACTCTCAAAGTTGATGCGTTTACTTAAACAGTTTTTTCTTAAGTTTAGCGAGGGAACTCTGTATCCATAATTTTTTAAGTCGCAGGGGTTCTAAACCTTCTATATCAGCCGGATAGCGTTTTTTAATATCAAAGAAATCATTAATTTCTCTTAAAATTGTTTCAAAACGTGGTAGTAATTTTTCGGGATGATAATCATCGAGAAAATTAGCAGGTAAAGAATTAACGGGAAAATTACGGGCATAATTAAGAATACGTTCCAGATCGTATTGAGTGGAATAGGCCCCGATTTTTTGACAATTGAAACCGGGATCGAGATAATCGGCTAAGGCGCTATTGACGCTAGAAAATACCGTACAACCACAGGCTAAAGCTTCCAGGGGCGGTAAGCCAAAACCCTCGGTTAAACCGTTTACAGCCCAATATTCAGCCGAATCGTAGAGATAAACCCGACTGCGATTGAATAATCCCACTAAATCCTCCACATAGCTATCTAAAACCTTAACGCGACAGTGGGGACGGAGGGCGGGAACTAGACGATTGAGAAGATACTTTGAGGATTTGCGCCCCTGTACTAGGACATCGATATCCCTTTCTAAGCCTAAATTGAGAAATTCTGAGCCAATTTGATTAGGAAGATAGTAAATCAAAGCATTAGGAGCTTTTTCTCCCCAATAACCCATAGTATTGCGGCTAACGGTGATAATTGGTATTTGGGAGGGTAAACGGAAACCGTAACCTGTACTATGGGCATGATAAATGATATTATGCGATCGCAATCTTGGCACCAGTTTAGGCAGATCAAAACCCCAGCTAACCACAAAAATACTGTCATCCGAGCTTATTTTCGCGAGTATATCCTCTAAAAAAGGATAATTTAACTCTTTTTGACGATAAGTCACAATCTGGGCGGTACAAATTTGACTAGCCAAATTGACAGTTTTCATTTCTGCCCACAGTCCACCCCCACCAAAAGGAGAAGTAGTACCGGGCAAGAGAAAATAGAGGTTTCTCATCAGGATAATAGAAGTTTTGGTTAAGCGTTAGTCGTAAGACTTGGCTATTATTGATCAGAACCGTGCCTGAGACTTTCACCTCAGACGGCTCCTAGTTTGACTGCTCCATTGTTAAGGATACAGCTTGTCTTAGGCGCTTGGAATATCCTCTTTTGGAAGTACCGGTTTCCCGCTGATGAGAAAGGCTGTAACTGAATATTAGAAGATAGGGAGATGAGAGCTTTTTTGCTGTGATCGGTAAACAGTAATCAGTGAACTGAAAACTGAAAACTGAAAACTGAAAACTGACCGGTATAATGGGGGAGAAAACCGGAAAAAATCGATGTCTAGCCTTCCAGAAACCGATAATCCCAGCTACAAGGGCATCTTAGAGGCATTAAACCATTTAATCACCGTTGTTGCCCGTTTACGAGACCCAGAAAGCGGCTGTCCTTGGGATTTAGCCCAAACCCCAGCAACCCTGATTCCCTACGTTATCGAAGAAGCTTATGAGGTGGTAGCGGCAATTAAAAGCGGTGATAAAACTGCCATTGCCGAGGAATTAGGCGATTTACTGCTACAGGTGGTTTTACAAGCTCAAATTGCCAGTGATGAGGGTAATTTTAGCCTAGAAGAAGTGGCTAGAGGCATCACCGATAAATTAATTCGTCGTCATCCCCACGTTTTTGGAGATCTATCCCTAGAAAATCCCGAACAGGTGCGTCAAAATTGGGAGAAAATCAAAGCTGAGGAAAAAAATGACCCGACTATTAGCGGCAAATTAACTCGTTATGCCCAAACTTTACCACCCTTGATCGGGGCGATGAAAATTTCTCGGCAAGCGGCGCGAGTCGGTTTTGAGTGGGAAAATATCGCGGGAGTCTGGGAAAAATTCGGCGAAGAGTTGGCAGAATGGCAAGATTCCCTAGAATCGGGCGATAAAGAGCATCAACAGGCAGAATTAGGCGATTTACTCTTTACTATTGTTAATCTTGCTCGCTGGTATAATTTAGACCCCAGTATCGCTTTACAAGAGACTAATCTGCGTTTTATTCAACGTTTTTCCCTAGTGGAATCTGTGGCGGAAAAGCCTCTCCATGACTATACACTAGAGGAATTAACAGTTTTCTGGCAGCAAGCGAAGGCTAAGTTACACCAACCATCATCCGGGCAATAATGCAAGAGCAAGAAATTAATAAGGACAAATCCAAGAGTTTTTGGGCTTCTATTCGAGAAAATCTGCAAATTATCACTATAGCTTTAGTTTTAGCCCTACTGATCCGCACTTTTGTCGCCGAACCTCGTTTTATCCCCTCTGATTCTATGTTACCCACCTTAGCACAGGGCGATCGCTTAGTAGTGGAAAAACTTTCCTACGATTTCCATCCTCCTCGACGGGGGGATATCGTCGTCTTTGAACCGCCAGCACAATTACAATTACAGGGATACCAAAAGAACCAAGCTTTTATTAAAAGAGTGATTGCCACAGCAGGGGATGTAATTGCTGTCAAGGAGGGCAAAATTTATCTGAATAATCAACCCTTGTCAGAGGATTATATTCTCGAACCCCCTCAATATAATTTAATGCCTTTGCTCGTGCCGGAAAATAATTTATTTGTCATGGGAGATAATCGCAATAATAGCAATGACTCCCATATCTGGGGGTTTTTACCAGAAAATAACGTGATTGGTCGGGCGTTTTTTCGCTTTTTTCCTTTTAATCGTTTGGGGATTTTAGGGGGGAATAGCTAATACTAAATCCTGTTTAGAAGGTATAGGGGAGCGGGGAGCGGGGAGCGGGGAGAAACAATTCATAACTTAGGAGTTAATCACACTATTAAAAACGGATTTGGTATAACAGGAATTTTTAGTCCCGATACCCCAAACAAAAAAGCGATCGAATGACTGATCACAAACATCTAAGGGACTTCCAAAAAATAAACTATTCATTCTCAAGAATAATAATCATTCTCGGAGTGTGGGTGGGAGGGGTCGATGCCCCCTCCTTCCCGATTTTGTAGTAGAATTAATCCTGTACATTATTAATCAAGTTTTTCCTTTTAAGTGTATATGGAATTAACTGATTCCCTCAAGAAATTGCTCAGTGAAACTGCACTTCAATTAAAAGGTGCAGCTAAAAGAAGATTCATGGCGCAAACAGTCTTAGAATTTGGCTATGGGGGACAAACCCTTGCTTCACAGGAATTAGGCTGGAATCGAACTACTATTCGTCAAGGAATTAAAGAACTAAAAAGAGGCATTACTTGTGTTGATAATCATTCAGCTAAGGGTCGGAAAAAGGCAGAAGAACATTGACCTTTTCTATGAGAAGACATCAAAAGTTTAGTGGATTCTCAAAGCCAAACTGACCCAAGTTTTAAAAGCCAAAG
This sequence comes from Microcystis sp. LE19-8.1F, assembly GCF_027531715.1. NCBI lineage: Bacteria > Bacillati > Cyanobacteriota > Cyanophyceae > Chroococcales > Microcystaceae > Microcystis > Microcystis sp. LE19-8.1F. Next base: position 35,592 of record NZ_JAPZSO010000198.1, read on the forward strand.
GCTTTATGTGAGACTGAGGGCAGCCCAAGTCCGAAAGCAATTAATTTCTAAATATAGGTACAGTGATGAGGATTTACCGACCGAGGAAACTATTCGGGTTAAATTAAATAATTTAGGTTATCGTCTGAAAAGAGTAGCTAAAGTTTTACCTCAAAAAAAATTCCAGAAACCGCGGCAATCTTTGATGAATTAGCTAACATTAATCGGGAAGCGGATGAAGACCCTACGATGTTACGTCTTAGTTTAGATGCCAAAGCCCGTGTTAATATTGGACTGTTTGATCGAGGAGGTAAAAATAGAATAACTGTCAAAACAAACGAGCATGATTTTAATCCGAAAACAACCCTAACTCCTTAGGGAATATTTCTTCCAGAATTTGATGAGTTGTTTTTGTATTTCACTGACTCCACAGTCACCAGTGACTTTATTGTTGATACATTAGAGGATTTCTGGGAGTCTGAAAAATATCGTTTTGAGAAAATTAAAAGTTTGATAATTAATCAAGATAATCGCCCAGAAAATAATTCGAGACGAACTCAGTTTATGAAACGTATAGTTGAGTTTTACAAAAAATATCAAGTTGATATACGTTTAGCTTACTATCCCCCCTACCATAGTAAATATAATCCTATTGAACGAACCTGGGCTGTGTTAGAAAACCATTGGAATGGGAGTATTTTAGATGAAATCGAAACAGCTTTGAAATTCGCCAAAACTATGACTTGGAAAGGAAAACACCCGATTGTTAAGTTGATTACTGAAACTTACGAAAAAGGAGTAAAGCTTACTAAAAAAGCCAGGGAAAAAATTGAAGAAAAAATCGAACGTCTCACAGAATCAACGAATCAAGACTTTCCCAATTTGGGCCAATGGTTTATTGATATCTATTATGATAAGACCTAGTTTGTAGTTAACTAAGATGGTTGGCTAAAAACTGTCTTTGATTCTTTAAGTTGTCCTTGTTATACTCGAAAAAGCTCGGAAGTATAAAAGTTTATGCTGCCTATTTTTTCGGAAAAATAGGTTGTAATGGGAGACTCTTTGTTTTCCTAGACAAAAATAATTAGGGCTGGCTGAAAATTACTGGAAGCCTTACTAGAAAACGGTTTTGGGACTTTTTTAGCCAAAAAAGTGCAAGAGACAAACGTTGAGAAATCGATCCGAGGGACTCAAAACCCTGGCACTTTCCGGAGGCGATTGCAAAGGGTTCTGCTTCCCAGTGCGCGAGGTTATTCTGTTATTGGGACCGCCCCGACCGACTCCCCAGACTCCTGACTCCCCAGACTCCTAACCCCACCAACAAACTTTTTGCCGCAAACCCTAGTTACTCACGACAATCGCATTTTAGATATTGCTGACCGCCTTATTCAGATGGAAGATGGTCGGCTAAAAACACTGAAACTGCCAGATTTATAACTGAAATTCCCCTTTGACAAAAGACCATAACCTGTGCAGTATCTGATGCCCCGTTACCTGCCGCAAATCAAGGAAACCTCGGTTCTTGTTACTTGGTATGGTTCGATAGTCCCCTGCTGTGCCGCTTCCGGCGTTGCCTGTTTCCTAAAACCCAGAATTCGTACCTCATCATTAAAATAACTGCTATGGTAGAAAGGCTGTAAATCTGTTCTCATGCCCTTTTAAGTCGCAAAAAAGCTCTTTAACCGTTGTCGCAGCCAAGAGACGGGATTTTTCAGGTCTTCGGAGTCTAAAATCCCCATTTCTCGCAATTTCTGCTGACATTCGCCCAATTCCTCTTGACGTTGGGCGAGTGCCTGAGTGAATTCCTCCGCTAGAGCCGGATAAGTAGTGATAGGATGCTGAAACCCCTGACGATCGAGCAAAAATAACAAGGTTTCCCCCACTGCTTGCATAGTGGTGGGAGAGGGAATCTCTAATATTAACGGTAATTCCCCAAAATATTGACCTTTATTAAAAGCAAAAATTTTACGACTGATTTTATCGTTTTCATAAAAAGCATCCACTTGTCCCTGCAAAACAATACAGAAATAATTAGTTCTTTCTCCCTGTCTAATTAAAATCTCCCCGTCCTGGAGATGTTTACGACAACCCATTTCAATTAATACACGCAATTGCAGCTCGTTAAAATGTTTAAAGTAACTCACCTCCAAGGTGATTTCTGCTCAAGAAGATACCTGATAGATTAAAATAGGGAAAATGGCGAGTAGGAAAGAAAAAAATGGTGTCTATGCCAGAAGATACAGCCTTAACCCCCTCTCAAATCGAAGACTTACGTTTTGCAGCTAAAAAGATGACGGGAGCTTCTCGGCGAGCCTTTCAAGGGAGGATTTGTCAAAAGTATTTTGAAGGGAATGCCAGAAAAACGGAAAAAATCTTGGGTTGGGGGCTCCCGAGCAGTCCAATGGGGATTAGAAGAACAAAGAAGCGGAATAATATGTGTTGGGCGACAGTCAACTCATAGTGGAGCGAAAAAATGGGAAGAGAAACAACCCGAAGCTGCCGAGTCTTTAAGAAAAATAGCCGAGTCATACGCACAACAAAATCCAACATTTAATAACCCCATTGCTGATACTCGAATGACGGCTTCTGAGGCGAGAAAACAATTAAAATTATTGGGATATAAAGAGAGTCAAATTCCTTGTCTAAGCACAAGGGCAGTGGTGTTAAATAGAATGGGCTATCGGTTAAGAAAAGTAGTAAAAGCTCAACCTAAAAAAAAATCCCAGAAACCGATGCTATCTTCTTAAACTTAAAGAAAAGAGATGAAGAAAATTCGGAAAAAGTGAAGCGGATTAGCATGGACTGTAAAGCGACAGTAGAACTGGGAGAATATTACCGTGGCGGCAAAACCAGAGGAAATAATCAGGCTCAAGATCATGATTTAGGAGAAAAAGAAAAATCTATTCCCTGTGGCATTGTTGATGAGGATAAGGGACAACTTTATCTTAACTTTGGAGGTTCTTAAAAAACGAGTGACTTTATGGTAGATAGTCTATATCAATGGTGGGAAACCCTGAGGGAAACCGAAAAACAAGCAACAGAAATTATTCAAATAAAAATGGATAATGGCTTATTGGGACTTAAACAAATTTTAAGCCCAAACAAGACCTAAACTGGCTTTGTAAGCGGCAAACACATCCAGATTCTCGGTCAGCCATTCAAAGAAACGAAAAGACATCGCTGTCCGAAAAGCTTCCAAGGCTTCCACAAAAGTGTTTAAAGGTCGATTCGCCCACCGCCTTTGCAATCCCCCAGTTAACTTATGCCACAAGATAAATGTATAGGCACAAAACCCCAAGATAAAATGACGAAGTAAGCTTCGTTTATCCCTGACTTGATATTCCCTTAACCCTAACCATCCTTTGGCTTCTCGGTAGAATACTTCCACCCAATTTCTTTCGGTGTAAGTCCTCACTATCCACGACGCTGTTACTGTATCTGCCTCAACTACATTGGTGATAAAATAGTCCACCTCTGTTGCTTTTTCAATTGAACTTGCATTCATGACGATAGCCAAGTTCCTTTCTCCTTCTAGTTGAGATATTTTCGCTCTGAATACCGCTACCCAAACCGTTTTCTCTTTATCTAGATTTAGGGTGATTTTCTCCCAATCCTTTTCTGATAGGCTTTTTGCTAGTTGCTCAAGCTGGATTGTTTCTTCCACACCCCCTTCTTTTTCAATAATTACTTTTCGATTTTTTGCCAATCCTCCTAAGTATTTTAGCTTTCTTTCTTCCAGGGCTTTTAGAAAACTCGTGTTATTGCCATAGCCAGCATCTATTAACCCGATTTTCGGTCGATAGCCTCTGGTTAAGCTCCGGTCAATTAAATCTATCGCTATCTCTGGTTTCTTCTGAAATTCTTTGTCTTCTTTCCCCTCGGCTAAGGAACTAGCCGGTTGATAAATTTCAATGTCTAGGGGTACACTTTTTTTGCCGTCGTTGAGATGAGTAGTTACGGCGACTATTCCGTTGTCTGTCTTGCCAATTTCTCCCGAGTACTGCCTGCCAACTCTGGCGGTCAGATTGCCACTTTTTCGATGTCCTGAGTCATCGACAATCAGCGTAAATCCTCGGGGGATTTGCGTCTGGCGGCATTGGTTCATCACTTGCAAGCGACATTCATTTACCTGACGGTCTGACCAGGGCGATTCGGTCAAAAAGTGATGTAATCGGTTATAAACTACTCCGACGGCATTATTGGCCATTTGAGTGAGGTTTTTCCTCTCACTTTCCCCTAATAATCCTCCTAAATATTGTCTGAAGCCGTTTTTTTGCGCTTCGTTTTTGAAGCAATTGTCAAACCG